>JACDGR010000280.1 GCA_013821525.1 Actinomycetota bacterium | reverse complement strand
TGAAGCGTCTGCTCCGACACCTCGAGCTGCTTCGCCACCACGGCGACCTCCTGGCCCTCGCCGAGCAGCCGGTCGGCCTCCCGCAACTTCCTGATGATCTGCTCCGGCGTATGCCGGCGTCTCGCATATCCCATCGCTCCGATTGTCCTCCTTGCCCGTGACTGGGCAGTAAGACTCTCGAAACGACCGGACCGACCTCAGGGGGCCATGCCAAAGCCGTCATTTCCACCTGTCGGACGGAAGGTCGTCCAAGCCCGCGCGATTCGGAGAGGCGGCCCTCGATAGACTCGCGCGTGTGCGGCGGACACTCGGTCCGGCGATCGTCATGATCGCTGAGAAGCCGTTCGACGCGCCGTCCTCTCTCCTCCTGGCTGAGCCTTATCCTCTCCCGGGGTGTAGACGATGCATGTGACCAAGTGCTCGCACCCGATCGGGGCCACGGCTGACGCTCGCGAGCGCTCTCCAAGCAAGCCAGCTCTCCGGATCGCGCGTGATCGCTTTCCTGTAGGCAGCGCGAGCGCCGGCGAAGTTTCCGAATCTCGTCTCGGCGTCGCCCGCAAGAATCCACGCGTCCGACGACCACGGGGACCAGCTCTCTGCCGAACGCGCTTCGGCGCGCGCTACATCGAGGTGTGAGTTGAGTGCGCGTTGACCCGCGGCGACGTGGCCCGCGGAGACCACCGGGGCGAGCGAGAGGAGCGCAAGCGTGGCGAAGGCGGACCCGGCGACCACCTGGCGGCCGCGGGGCCAATGACCACTTGTCTGCAGCGAAGACCGCGGGCAAACGAGCACCAGCGCGCACAGGAGTCCGACGGCGGAGACGGCGCTCAACTCCCAGTCCCAGTCGATTGCCATGTGTGCCAGCCACGCAGCGTAGGCACCTCCCGCGATCACGGCGACAGGCTCGCGCCGGCGCAATAAGAGTCCGCCAAATGGGATTGCAAGGAGTACCACGATCAATCCAAACCCGACGATGCCCAGTTCCGTGAAAGTCTGAAGGTAGGCGGAGTGCACGTAGGTCGTTGACGACGTGGCCTTCGGATTAGCCGCGAGGATCTCCCAGGAGGTTCCTGCACCATGACCAACCAGCGGCTTTGTCTTGAATGCGCGCCAGGAGGTCCTCCAGAGGACGATTCGGCCGTTGTTCGAAAGCTGGAGGAGGCGGTTCGCCTGATTTGATCCCGTGGGCTTGGTAACTGCGTTGAATGACGACCACGTTCGTCGTGCGATCTGTTGCGGCGATCCTGCCTTCGCCCACACGGCCGCCCCGCCGCCGAGCAGCGCCAAGACGACTAGAAGTCCAAAGCCTCGCCGGACTAAGAGGGGCACCTCCACGCGACCTTCCACGGTGCCGAACACGAATGCGACCAATGCGCTCGCGATCGCTAGGAGCACGAGCGGTGCAACCATGGAATGCCCCTGCTGCAGTGCGAGCTTGAATGTCGCACCTCGAGTAGTAAGGCCTGGGCGATCGCGTGCCAGCACCAGCGCGATCGCTGGCCAGGGTGTCAGGACCGCGAGCAACGCCAGCAGCTGTAGCCGTCGGGCGTCGACAAGCACCATTACGACCAGGCCGAAGGCAAGCGCGCCGAACGCCCCGCGGCTGAACGTGAAGTAGGTCGCACACGCGAGGATCGGCACCGCCGCTGCTGCCAGACCGCGAGCGACCCGAGACTCCGCGCGAGCCGCGAGGCCGACGCCGAGGATGACTCCGAGTGCGGTAAAGATGCCCTGACCGTTCCAGTACGTGATCGGTCGGGCGAGTCGATAATCGAACGCCTGAGCCTGGGCAAAGGACAGAAACCGGCCAGGGAAAACGCGCGTCAACACACCGTAGGCACCGACGAATGCGGTGCCGGCGAGCGCTCCGCCGATCAGATGTGAGACCGAATCTCGCTCGACGAGCACCATCCCAGCCGCGACGATTCCGACGTACGAAACGGCGAGCTGAAGCTCGCGCATTGTGCTGGGCACCGACATCGACCAGGCGAGCGACACTCCGACCCATGCCGTATAGGCGACGAGGGCGAGAAGGAATGCAACCTGCAGGCGCGAGAGCGTGAGGGTCCTGCGAACCATGAACCCGATCGCAGCTAGCCAAAGGGTGACGATCGCAGTCCAACCCCACGCGGTGGGTGCATAGCCTCCGCCAGAAGCGCCGATCAGGCCAACGAGCAGTGCTGCGAACAGGAACGCAGGCGCACCGGAGAGCCGCTCAGGCGCCAACGCGAGTCGCGGGGTCGAAGGGAGTGGAGCCTGAACCGGTTCGGCGATGCTCGTCATTGCCGCAGTCTGATCACTGCAGCTCAGGCTGCACGTGATGAGTTGTTCGTCTGCTCCTTGCAAACGATCTCGCTCAATCGCTCGCTGAACCGCTCCTGCGAAAACGATGCGGCATGCCCGCGGAGATCGTCGGCGATCCATCGCGTGCGCAGCAGGCCCTGGAGGCTTCGTACGATCTCATCCGGCGCCGGGCTCTCGAAGAGCAGCCCGGTCTTCTCCTCGACGATCGTGTCGAGAAACCCGCCGAAGCGAAGGGCCGCAGTTGGCTTGCCGAACGCAGCTGCCTCGAGCGGGGTCAGGCCGAAGTCCTCGTACGACGCTGACACGTAACCGACGGCGTTCGAATACAGCCAGCGCAGCTGAGCATCGCTGGCACGACCGGCGAAGTGGACGTTCTCGCCTGAGAGATGATTGAGCCGAAGCTCGTCCGGCCCTTCGCCGACGACGACCAGCCGCTGACCGCGCATCTGCTCGAATGCGCGGACGACGGCGTCGACGTTCTTGTACGGCAGCAGGCGCGATACGGCGAGGAAGTAGCCAGGTTCGAGGCCTTCCACTGGCTGCTGTGGAGCGGTTACGTCAATCGTCATTGGCGGTGGAAGCACCTCGGCTTCGATGCCATAAGTCCTCTTGATCGCCTGGGCGATCCACGCCGAGTTCGCCAGGTAGCGGTCGGCGCTGAGTGCGGCCCGGCGATCCCAGCGCATGAGTGGAGACCGCAGCGCTTTCACCGCGCTGCGCACCGCGCGGTTCGATTGCCCGAGATATCGCTCGCCCTGGTAGAGCCAACGCGCAGGCGCATGGCAGTAGACGATCTTCTTGCCCGTGACATGCGCGCCGTGCGCCCAGCCGCTCGAGCTGCATACCACGACGTCCGCGTCGATCGTCAACCGAGAGAATGCCGGCGCGAGGAACGGCAGCGCAAGCCGGTGATGGCGGCGCAGCGGTGCGACCCTGTTCAGCGGCAGCGTGTGCACCTCGAGCGCGCGGAACTCTGCGAAGGTCTCCGCCGGCTCGTAGAACGACGTGTAGATCAGCGCGCCGGGAAGAGCAGCCGCGATCGCCAGCACCACTCGCTCGGCTCCGCCTCGCTGCGTCAGGTAATCGTGGGCGATCGCGAGTCTGGAAGAGGCAGCCATACGCATCCCTCCAAGGGGCGGAACCCGGCCCGGAACGTCGGACCGCAGCCTGCCTAGAGAGTAGGCAAGCTAACACCCGTGGGGAACGACCGGGACTCCGAGGTCGGGGCGGAGGGCCGCAAGCTGCGCGTCGTCTTCGTCGGCCACATTGCGCGCGTCTCCGGCGGCGAGGTTGCCCTGTCGCGGCTTGTGCCTGCGCTGATGGAGCACATCGAGCTCAGCGTTGTGTTGGGGGAGGACGGACCGATCGTCGAGCGCCTTCGGCAGTTCGGCGTGCCCGTCGAGGTGCTTCCACTCGCACCACGACTCCGCGATATTCGGAAGGACAGCGTTCGTGCCTCGGGGTTCGACCTGCGCGCGCTGGCGGCGCTACCCGCCTACATCCTGCGGCTGCGGGGCCGCATTCGCGAGCTCGACGCTGACATCGTCCACACCAACACCCTCAAAGCAGCCCTCTACGGAGGAGCGGCCGCCCGGCTGGCTGGCGTCCCGGCGGTCTGGCACATCCGCGACCGAATTGCCGACGACTACCTTCCCCACGGCGCCGTCAGGCTCGTCCGCCTCGCCGCGCGAATCCTGCCGTCCGCGGTGATCGCCAACTCGCAGTCAACCCTCGATGCGCTCCCGAATCTCAAGCGCAGCCGGGTGCTCTACAACCCGATCGTCGTCCCGGACTCGGTCGACCAACCGGCAGACCGCCCCGCGGTCGCTGGGACCGAACTGGTAATCGGGATCGTCGGTCGCCTGGCCCCGTGGAAGGGGCAGCACGTCTTCCTCGAGAGCTTCGCCGAGGCCTTCGGCGGCACCGCTGTTCGAGGCCGCATCATCGGCAGTGCGCTCTTCGGGGAGGACGACTACGCGCAGGCGCTCCGAGACCAGGCGCAACGGCTCGCGATCGCCGAGCAGGTCGAGTTTCGCGGTTTCCGCGAAGACGTCTGGGCGGAACTCGCGGAGCTCGACGTCCTCGTGCATTGCTCGATCACCCCGGAGCCGTTCGGGCAGGTGGTGCTCGAGGCGATGGCGGGCCGAGTGCCGGTGGTCGCTGCGCGCGCGGGCGGCCCTGCAGAGCTGATCACTGACGGGGTGGACGGGCTGTTGACCGCTCCCGGCGACGTTGGCGAGCTTGCCGCTGCTCTTAGGGGGCTCGCAGGAGACCCGAAACTGCGGAGTGCGCTCGCTCGTGCAGGGAAGGAGCGGAGCCTCGAGTTCACGCCGGAGCGGACGGCCGCGCAGCTGCTCGGCGTCTACCGCCGCATCGCCCGCCGGCGCTAGCCTCTGGAGGAGAGGCGCGCCGCGAGCTCGCCGGATCTGTCCAGCACGGAGCCGAGGGCTTCGGGCGCTGAGCCCCCGGCGCGTAGGTAGGGAAGGGCGAACGGCCTCGGCCCGGCGGTCGTCGCGGCGGGTGCGCCGAACTC
>JACDGR010000279.1:684-4848 GCA_013821525.1 Actinomycetota bacterium | reverse complement strand
AGGAGCCGCCGCTCCTCGGCCGTCGCGATCCGACGTCCCTCGGCCTCGGCGCGGCGCTCGGCGAGACGCGCCAGATCGAGGGTCGCGATGGCGGCCTGCAGGCGAATGATCTCGACGCCGAGCTTCTCAGCCCGCTCCGCGGCCGTCGCCTGGAGCGCGAGCGGGCGCAGCCGCTTCTTCACCTCGTCCTCGAGGTCACGCGCGCGCTCGACCTGGATGCCGACCCGCGCGAGCTTCAGCTCAGCACGGTGCCGCCGGCGCTTGAACCGTCCGAGCCCGGCCGCCTCCTCGATCAACTCGCGGCGCTCCGCGGGCTTCGAGTTGAGCACCGTCTCGACGCGCCCCTGCGAGATCACGGAGCGCAAGCCGCCGCCGAGGCCGACGTCGGACAGCAGCTCGACGAGGTCGATGCGACGGACCGGGGTCTTGTTGATCAGGTACTGGCCCTCACCTCCACGCGCGAGCCGGCGCTGGACGAGCACCTCGCTGTAGGGCAGGTCAGGCCAGGCGCCGTCACCGTTGTCGAACAGCAGGTCGACCTCGCACGAGTCAATCGCCTTCCGGCCGACCGAGCCCGCGAAGAGCACGTCGTCGGGCTTCTCGGCGCGCAACTCGCCGGGGCTCATCGAGCCGGTCGCCCAGAGGATCGAGTCGGAGACGTTCGACTTCCCTGAGCCGTTCGGGCCGACGACGACCGCGACGCCGGGCTCGAGCCGGATCTCGACCGGGTCCACGAAAGACTTGAACCCGCGCAGGGTGATCGACTTCAGGTGCATGCAAGAAGGAGTATCGCGGGCGGCACGGACGCCGCCCGATCGCGCGGAGAAGCGCCTGCTCGGAGCGGGCTCGGGTTTTCAGTCGCCGTCTGAGGCGAGCGCCTGCTGGGCTGCGGACTGCTCGGCGTCCTTCTTCGAGCGCCCTGTTCCCCGCCCCGCTTCGACACCGTCGATCACCGCTGCGGTCGTGAACGTGCGGTCGTGCGGGGGCCCGACGGTCTCGAGCATCGTGTAGACGACCGAACGGCCGCTCCGCGCAAGCCGCTCCTGCAGCTCCGTCTTGTGGTCGACGTACGTGTTCAGCGCGTAGTCGATTCGCGGATCGAAACCCTCGACGATCGCACGCTCGATCGCCTCGAATCCGTGCTCCAGGTAGAGGGCCGCAAGCGCCGCCTCGAGCAGCGCTGCGAGCACGTTCCGGTTGGTCGAGAGCCGCTCCACCTCGACGTCCGCCGGGCTCGCCGCCTCGGCGATCAGCCGCTCACCGAGCTGCAGCTCGTCTGCGACCACGGCACAGCTCGCACGCGAGACGACGTGCGAGCGGATCTTCGCCATCCGCCCCTCGTTGAACTCCGGGAACCGGTCGTAGAGCGCGCGAGCCATCGCAAGCTCCAGCACCGAGTCGCCGAGGAACTCGAGGCGCTCGTAGGAGGCGGTGCGGTCGGCGGCCCACGACGAGTGCGTGAAGACCGCCGCCGCCCGCTCGGGAGGGAGCTGGTCGATCAGCTCCCTCAGAGAGGCCAGATGAGCCTTACTGGTGGGACGTGACGTAGTCGACGGCCTGGCCGACGGTCGTGATCTTCTGGGCGTCCTCGTCGGAGATCTTGATCCCGAATTGATCCTCGAGCTCCATGATCAACTCGACGAGGTCGAGCGAGTCCGCGTCCAGATCCTCCTGGAACGACGCCTCCTCGGTGATCTGATCGTCCTCGACGCCGAGCTGCTCCGTCAAGACATCCTTGACGCGCTCGAAAACCTCTTCACGCGACGCTGCCATGTCACCTCAAGTCGTTGTGGGGGGCGAAAACGAGCTGATCCGAAAACCGCGCGCGATCATACACGGACGCGCGCAGGAAGCCGATCCGCCAGGCGCTCGACGACCCGGTTCTCGACCCCGCGGGCGGCCAGCCGGATCGCGTTCGCGACGGCGCGGCGGCCGCTCGAGCCGTGCGCGATCACCGCCAGCCCGCGCAGCCCGAGGAGGTACGCACCCCCGTAGGTGTCGGGATCGAACCGGACACGGAGACGCCGGGCGGCCGGACGGATCAGGAAGCCACCGAGCTTGCTGCGGTTGGTCGACGCGATCTCATCGCGGAGCGCGTCGAGCAGCTCCGTGATCGTCCCCTCGAGGAGCTTCAGGGCGATGTTGCCGGTGAAGCCATCGGCGACGACCACATCGGCGGCGCCACGGAGCAGGTCGCGGCTCTCGGCGTTCCCCGCGAAGCGGAGGCCCGGCGCCTCGGAGAGCAGCCTGTGCACCTCGATCGTCAGGGCGTTTCCCTTGCCGTCCTCCTCCCCGATCGAGAGCAGCCGCACCTCGGGCTCGGAAACGCCGAGGAGCTCCCGGCTGAAGACGGAGCCCATGTGGGCGAACTGGACGAGGTGGTCGGGCCGCGCATCGGCGTTCGCCCCGGCGTCGATCAGCACGGAGGGGCCGTCGCGTGCGGGAATCGGCACGGCGATCGCGGGTCGCATCACCCCGGGCAGGCGGCGAAGGTGCATGAGACCGGCCGCCAGCACGGCTCCGGTGTTGCCGGCGGAGACGATCGCGTCGGCCTCCCCCGCCCCGACCGCTCGGATCGCCCGTACGAGGCTCGAATCGGGCCTCGACCGCACCGCGTCGGCTGGCTTGTCGGCCATCGAGATCACCTCGGTCGTCTCGACGAGCGGGAGGCCGCCCGTCTCGAGGCCGGCGGGGCCGAAGAGCGTCACCTCGATCCCGTCGGCGGCTGCTTCGAGCGCGCCGAGAATCACCTCTCCGGGTGCCTTGTCACCCCCGAGCGCGTCGACCGCGACCCGGGCCACCGAGGCGCCGCTCACGGTTCTACGGACGGTTCAAGTTACGGGGCCTGGAGGCGGAGCGGTTCGATCTCGCGGCCCTTGTAGGTGCCGCAGGTCGGGCAGATGCGATGAGCGAGCTTCGGCGAGCCGCACTGCGGGCACGCGTTGACCCGCGGCGCCTCGATGCTGTGGGTCGCACGGCGCTTGTCGCGGCGTGACTTCGACGTTTTTCTCTTAGGGACAGCCATAGCGGCCGCCCACTATAGCTAGGATCAGGCGGAGCCCTCGGGCTCGTCCCATGACTGACCTCTAAGTCGAAAACCCGCGTCTTCGCCCTTTCGACTGAAGGAGGTCCTGGCCATGCCGGGCTCGCTCGCTGCACGTGACATCTCGAAGAGCTTCGCTGCCGTTCAGGTCCTCGACCGGATCTCGCTCGTCGTCTCACCCGGCGACCGGATCGGGATCGTCGGCCCGAACGGGATCGGCAAATCGACCTTTCTGCGCGTGCTCGCCGGGCTCGAGGCGCCCGATGCGGGGCGCGTGATCCGCTCGGGCGAGGTCGGCTATCTCCCCCAGGAGCCGGAGGCGCGTCCGGGTGAGACCGTGCTCGGATATCTCGCGCGACGCACGGGAGTCGGCACCGCGGAATCTCAACTCGACGGGCTCGCCGCACGGCTCGGCGCCGAGCCGGAGCTGGCAGGCGCGTACTCGGACGCGCTCGACCGGTTCCTCGTCCTCGGCGGCGATGACTTCGAGGGACGAGCAAGGGCCGTGCTGAAAGACGTTGGCCTCGGGCCGCGAACCAATCAGGAGCTGACAACGCTCTCAGGCGGCGAGGCCGCGCGGACAGCTCTCGCAGCGATCCTGCTCGCGCGCTTCGACGTGTTCCTCCTCGACGAGCCGACGAACAACCTCGACTTCGCGGGACTCGAACGGCTGGAGCGCTTCCTCGACTCGCTCGCGGCGGGCGTCGTCCTCGTCTCGCACGACCGGGCCTTCCTCGACCGCTCGGTCAGGCGGGTGGTCGAGATCGAGGGTGAGACGCGGCGCGTCCACGAGTACGCGGGCACCTGGTCGGAATACGAAGCCGCGCGCGAACGCGCTCGTGCGCAGCACGCACGGGATTACGCCGACTACGTCGACGAGCGCGATCGCTATACGAAGCTGCTGCACGACCGTCGCACGCAGGCGGCCTCCCTCGGCGGTGCCCGCAAGCTCGCGCGGCAGACCGGCGGCGCCGACCGGCGGGCGACGAACGCGCTGCGGGGAAAGGTGAACCAGGCGAAGAACCACCTCGAGCGGCTCGACGTCGTCGAGAAGCCGTGGACACCGTGGCGCCTGCAGCTCGACCTGCCGAGTGCGGCGATCAGCCGAACGCTGATCGCCG
>JACDGR010000279.1:0-674 GCA_013821525.1 Actinomycetota bacterium | reverse complement strand
GCCGACCTGTCGGGGGCCGTGGTCGAGCGCGGGTCGTTTCAGCTCGGACCGGTCTCGCTCGAGCTGCACTGGGGCGAGCGCCTAGCGATCGTCGGCGCGAACGGGTCGGGAAAGACGACGCTGATCGGCGCCCTCGTCGGCACGATCCCGCTGGCAGCCGGTTCGAGACGCGCAGGGACGAATGTGGTCTTCGGCCGGCTGGATCAGGCGCGCGACCGCTTCGCGGGCGTTCTGCTCACCGACTTCGTCGAGCTGTCGGGTCTGCTGCCCGGCGACGCCCGCACGCTGCTTGCGAAGTTCGACCTCGGCGCCGACGACATCGCTCGTCCGGCGTCGAAGCTCTCGCCGGGCGAGCGCACGCGGGCGGGGCTGGCGCTGCTGTCGGCGTCGGGCGTCAACTGTCTAGTCCTCGACGAGCCGACGAACCACCTCGACCTCGAGGCGATCGAGGAGCTCGAGACCGCGCTCGAGACCTACGACGGCGCGCTCGTCGTCGTCACCCACGACCGGCGGTTTCTCGAACGGCTCTCGGTGACTCGTACGATCGAGCTATGACGGTCGAGGAGATGACAGCCGCCGACTGGCCGAGCTGCGCAGCGATCTACGAGGCGGGGCTCGATGTCGGCACCTTCGAGGAGACCGTGCCCGGCTGGGAGGTGTGGGACGCCACGCAC
>JACDGR010000278.1 GCA_013821525.1 Actinomycetota bacterium | reverse complement strand
CAGGAATCCGCCAGCCGTCGTCTTTTACAACGAGACCCACAACGCCCTCCCTCGTCGAATTTCAGCAACGAGGTCGGACTTCGCTACCCACCGGCGGGTCCCTGCCTACCGCAATAGGCTCTAAGCCGGGCACGGGGCATCTAGGGTAGGAGGAAGCGCATGAGCCACGACACCGACAAGCTGATCCGCCAGCTCTCACTGGTGGCGTTCCTGATGGCGGAACGCCGCCCGCTGACAGCGCGAGACATCAAGTCGAACGTCGAGGGCTACCAAGAGATGAGCGACGAGGCGTTCGCCCGCCGGTTCTACTCCGACCGGGCCGAGCTCGTCTCGCTCGGCGTACCGCTCGACTCCCAACGCGACGAGTTCACGGGCGAAGAGCTGTACACGCTGCGTTCGGAGCGCTACTTCCTACCGGAGCTGGAGCTGGACGACGAGGAGCTCGCAGCGCTCCAGACGTGCTTCTATCTGCTGGAGGGACGCTTCGCCTACGCCGAGCCGTTGCGACTCGCGCTGCAGAACCTCGCCCTCGGCCGCTCGGCGGGAGCGCTCGCCGCGACCCCCACTCGCACTGCCGGCCGCGTCGAGGTGCGCGACCCCGACTACTCGCCGGAGCTCCAGGGTCGTCTCGGCAAGCTCGAGGGCGCGATCTCGAAGCAGCGCACCGTCAAGTTCCGCTACTGGTCGATCTATCGAGATGCCGAGGACGAGCGCACGCTCAATCCGTTCGCGCTCCTCCCCGAAAACGGCTCGTGGTACGTGATCGGCCACGATCTCGAACGCGACGACATCCGCACCTTTCGCGTCTCACGGATCCGCTCCGACATTCGGTTCGCAACGCGGCGCGAGCGCGACTTCCGCCTTCCGCCGGACTTCGACGTCGAGAACTTCCGCGGCCGCGCAGAATGGCAGTTCGGCGAAGTCGCAGGCGAGGCAAAGATCGAAGTGGCGCCGGACACGGCGTGGTGGGTCGAGCGCGCATTCGGCGGCGAACGCAACCACGTCGACGGAGACATCTTCACGACCCAGTACGCTTCGTCGGCGCTGCTCGCACGCTGGATTCTCCGGCAGGACGGGCGCGCGATCCCGCTCGAGCCGTCCGAGCTCCGCCGGCTGACGGTCGAAGGTGCGCGCGCCGCCCGCACCGCACACGAGGGAACGCCGCTGACGCCGGCAGCCTTCGTGGCCGAAAGTGAGGCGGAAGCGGTCGTCGAGCGGTTCGCAGGGCCGGTCGCCCCGGAACGCTTCGGCGTCCTCCAGTCGCTGCTTGCCTACCTGCTCACCTCCTGCGGCGAGGAGCGCGAGGGTGTCATTCCCGCGCACGAGCTGATCGACCGCTTCTCGATCCCGGCCGACGCTCTCGAAGAGCATCTCTCGCTCCTCAACCTGGTCAACTTCGGCGGCGGCTGTTACGCCGTGTACGCGGAGCTGCGCGGCGACGAGGTGCACGTCGACAAGGAGCTCTTCGGTGACACGTTCCGCCGTCCGCCGCGCCTGACCCCGCTCGAGGCGCGCGCGATCAGGCTGGCGCTCGAGTTCGTCGGCCCGATGATCGCCGCCGACGCGCACTCACCGCTCGACCGGGTGCGAGCGAAGCTCGAAGAGACATTCGGCGCATTCGACCTCGCCCAGACGCCCGCGCCGCACATCGGCGCCGAGGAAGGGCTGGTCGACAAGCTGACTCAGGCAATCGCCGGCCACAAGGTCGTCGAGCTCGAGTACCTGAAGCCCGAAGAGCAAGAGGTCGTGACACGCACGGTCGAGCCCTATTCGATCGAGCGTCGGCTCCCGAACTGGTACGTCCACACCTGGGACGTTGAGCGCGACCAGCCTCGCTCCTACCGCCTCGACCGGATGCGCAAGGCTACGGTGCTGCGCAAGTCGTTCACGCCACGCGAGGGGTTCGACCCCTCCGAGCTGCACGACGCGACGACTGCGCGCATCTGGTACTCGCCCGCGGTCGCCCGCTGGGAAGTCGAGAAGGGCGCACGTCTGCTCGTCGACGGCGCTGCACTGTCCGAGAAGGCCGTAGGGAGCCACGAGTGGTTGATCGGCGAGGTCGTCTCCTACCGGGGCGAGGCGATCGTGCTCGAGCCGCAAGAGCTCCGCGCGCGCGTCGCCCTGCGCGCCCGGGAACTGGCTGCCGAGCTTCGCCCTTCTCGCGCGAAGGCGTAAGCCCAGCGGCTACCCGGCCCTGCTCAGTGCGTGGGCAGCGTCAACACGAACGTCGCTCCGCGCCCGAGCGCCGAGCTGACCGCGAGCGTTCCGCCGTGCGCCTCTGCGATCGAGCGCGCGATGAAGAGGCCGAGGCCGGTGCCCGGCTGCGTGTTTCCCGCTGCGACGCGCCCGAACTTCTCGAAGATCAAGCTGTGATCCTGCTGCGCGATCCCCGGCCCGCGATCGGTGACGGACAGCTGGACCGAGCCGTTGACCGTCTCGAGCCTGACGCTGACCGCTTCGTCGGCCGGTGAGTACTTGATCGCGTTGTCGATCAGGTTCCGGATGACCTGCCGCAGCCGATCCGTATCACCGCGAATCGCCGGCGCGGCGGCGAGGTCGGACACGATCGGGATGTCGGCCTGAGCGACCAGGTTGGTCGCCACGACGTCTTCGACCAGTGCGCTGACGTCGACCTCCCCGAAGCGATAGCTGAAGGTCCCCGCGTCGATCCGCGAGGTGTCGAGCACGTCGCCGATCAGGGCGGCGAGCCGAGTGGTCTCGTCGCCGATCAGCGCCAGGAACGCGTCACGCTGCCCCGGTTGCAGCTCGCTCCAGCGGTGCTGAAGCGTACGGGCCGCGCCGATCACCGCAGCCATCGGGCTGCGCAGCTCGTGCGAGACGAGCGAGATGAAATCCGCCCGCAGCGCGGAGAGACGTCGAAGCTCCTCGACGGTACGGCGCTCGCCCTCGTACGCGCGGATGTTCTGAACGGTCGAGGCGGCCAGCCGGCCGAGCAGGGAGGTGAGCTCGATCTCGTCGGCGGTGAAAGAATTCGGCTCGCGCCTGCCGACGGAGATCAGCCCGATCGTGCGCGCGCCCGCGAGCAGCGGCGCTGCGACCCGCGAGCGCACTCCGAGGTCGAGCAGCTCCTGCTCCTCGACGTACGCCAGCTCGGTCAGCATGTCCCCGCGCACGACGGTCTGCCCTCGTGCCAGTACGTCGGCAAGCAGATTGTCCTCGAGCGAGAGCAGCGCCCCCGGCGGCATCACCTCGTCGGCGCGCGTGCCCGCCGTCGCGATCACGCGCGCAGCGCCGTCCTCGGCGAGCACGATCGCCATCCGCTCGAACGGAATCAGTCCACGCAGCTCGCGGATGAACGCCCCGAACGCCTCGTCGAGGTCGAGGGACGAGCTGAGCGCGCGTGCACACCGGTTCGCGGCATCGAGCAGGTCGGCCCTTCGTCCGAGCTCGTCTCGTACAACCTCCGCATCCACCGCGCGCCGCGCGACGCTACGACGCTCGCCTTCGATGCGCGAGACCAGCCAGCCGACGAGCAGCGCCATGATCAGGCCCGACCCGGCCTGGAACGTGACGTAGTCGGTGTGGTAGCCCTCGTGGAACAGATCCGACCTGCGGGACTCGAAAAGGGCCGAGACCGGAATGCATGCGAGCGCCGTCAGGATGCCGCCGCCCATTCCGAACCGGATGGCGCCGAGGACGACGGCAATCAAGAGCAGCTGACGCGTCGGCGACCCACTCTCGTACGCGAAGAGCAAGACGAAGCCACCCAGGATCCCGAAGTCGAATCCCATCGCGAGCAACGAGAAAGCGCGCGACGCCCCGTCCCCGACGAAGGCCAGTAGACCGACCGCCCCGAGCGCGAGGGTCGCAACGAGAGTCCATGCAACGGTTCGGTCACCGGAGCTCATCCCGCCGGTCAGCGCGATCTGCAACGCAGCGAACGGAGCAGCCCCCAGCCGAATCAGGCAGATCGTCCATTCGAGTGACGATGCGCGACCTCTCACGTGCGCGCCCCGATGCGCGCGATCGCCCACGAGGCATGCTCGCGCACGAGTTCGTCATCGTCCTCTGCGAGCTCCGCTAGGAGCGGCAGGTGCTCAGTGTCGCCGACGTTCCCGAGCGCGACGAGCGCGTTTCGCCGCAACCACCGCGGATCGTTACGCGGGACGAACAGGCGGTCGAGACCGCCGACGAGCTCCCGCCCGTCGGCCTGCAGCCAGGCCACGAGATCGACGTGCCCGTCGACGCTGTCGGGCCGGGCGGCGCGGCGCTTCTGGACACCCCGGTTCCACGGGCAGACGTCCTGGCAGATGTCGCACCCGTACACCTGTGCGCCGAGCGCGGAACGATACGACTCCGGCGCCGAGGCGGGTGCCTGCGTCCAGTAGGAGAGGCACTTCGTCGCGTCGAGCGTTCCCGGCTCGTCGAGCGCGCCCGTCGGGCACGCGTCGACGCAGAGCCGGCACTCACCGCAGCCCGGGTCGAACGGCGGCGAGGGATCCAGGGCGACGTCAGTGATCAGCGTCCCGAGCACGACCCACGAGCCGTGCCGCCGCGTGATCAGCATCGTGTTCTTGCCGTAGAAGCCGACACCGCTGCGAAAGGCGCCTTCCCGATCGACGTGCTGGTTCGCGTCGACGAGCACTCGGTAGGTGCCGCCGAGCACGCGCCCGAGGCGGTCGAGACGCTCGCGTAGGCCGGCGTAGGCGTCGTCCCACGTGTACCGGGCAAGGCGCCCGTGGCCCGCGGGGAGCGGCGCCTCGGGCTCCCAGTAACACTGCGCTGCGGAGACGACGCTCTGCGCGCCCGGCAACAGCGACTCCGGGTGGCAGGAATCCTCGGTACGCGCCATCGTGAACTTCATCCCTGCGAAGAGACCGCGCTCGAGC
>JACDGR010000277.1 GCA_013821525.1 Actinomycetota bacterium | reverse complement strand
GCTCGCAACCCTGGCCGCCGCGCAGATGGGCCTGCGACGGCGCTACGCCGTCGTCCAGGTGCACAACCCGCCGGACTTCCTGCTGCTCGCGAGCATCGGGCCGAGGCTGCTCGGCGCCGGAACGGTGTTGGACATCCATGACCTCTCTCCCGACATGTTCGCGATGCGGTTCGCCGAGCGCCCGGGCGCCCGCGCCGCCGACCGCGTGCTGAGGCTCGTCGAGCGGTGGGCAGTCCGGGTGGCCGGAATCGTGCTGACCGTTCACGAGCCGTACCGTCGTGAGCTCATCGATCGAGGCGCACGCGGCGACCGCACGATCGTCGTGATGAACAGCATCGACGAGCGGCTACTGCCGGCTGAAGCTCCGGCCGAAGACGCTGGTTTTCGTGTCGTCTACCACGGAACGATCACCCCGCACTACGGCGTCGGGCTGCTCGTCGAAGCTGCTGCGGAGATCGGAGATTCGATCCCAGGCCTGCGAGTCGAGCTGTACGGCGCCGGCGACGCGCTCGCCGACATCCAGGCGCGAGCACGCAGTCTTGGAATTGCGGCGCAGGTGATCGCCTCGCCAGAGTTCCTGGATCAGCGGGAGGTGCTCGAGCGAGTGGCAGGCGCGAGCGTCGGCGTGATTCCGAACCTGCCGACTCGGCTGAACCGCTATGCGCTCTCGACGAAGCTGCTCGAGTACGTGGCGCTCGGCATCCCGGTCGCATGCGCAGGGTTGCCGACGTTGCGCGAGCACTTCTCGGACGAGGAGGTGCTCTTCTTCCGACCGGGCGATGCATCGGACCTGGCGCGCGTGCTGCTCGAGGTTGCTGCCGACCCGGTCGCAACCTCCGCGCGGGTTGCTGCAGCCCGGCGTCGCGCCGCCCAGTACTCGTGGTCGGACAACGCAGCGCGGTACGTCGACGCGCTCGACCGAGCGAGGCGGGCGTGACGCCGTCCGCGTCGCCGGGAACGCTCTCGCGCACCGTGATCCGCGGTGTCGGCGTGATCGGCGGCGGTCAGATGGTCACGCAGGCTCTGACGTTCGCGCTCTACATCGTGCTCGCGCGGCTCGCGCCGCCGCACACGTTCGGCACGTTCGCCGCCGCCTCGGTGCTCGTAACGCTGAGCTCGCTGCTCGTCGAGTCCGGGATGTCGGCGACATTGATCCACCGCCGCGACCGCCTCGAGGAGGCGACGTCGACCGCGCTCGCTGCAACCGCGACTGCCGGCGTGCTGTTCAGCCTGCTCTCGCTGGCGGCCGCTCCGCTGATCGGCTGGTACTTCGGTAGCCGCGAGATCGGTGAGATCGCGCTTGCCAGCTCCGGCACGCATCTCGTGACGTCACTCGGAGTCGTTCCAAACGCCCTGCTGCAGCGGAACTTCGCGTTCGCTCGCCGCACGCTCGTCGAGCCCGGCGCGGTGATCGCACTCGGTGTCGGCTCCGTCGCGGGCTTGTTGCTCGGCTACGGCGCCTGGGGGCTGCTGCTCGGGGCGTACGCGTCTGCCGTCACGCGAGTCTCGCTCCTCTGGATGCTGTGCCGCTGGCGTCCGACCCTGCGTCACGCGACGTTCTCGATGTGGCGCGAACTGTCGGGTTACGCGCGGCACATCCTCGCGGCAGAGATGCTACGGGAGGGCAACCGTGTGACGACGACCGCGCTGATCGGCCGGTTCATCGGTACGTCGAGCCTCGGGCAATACAACTTCGGCGCGCGCATCGCCACGCAGACCAATGCGCTGTTCGTGCTCACCGGCGCGTCGGTGCTCTTCCCGGCGTTCTCGCGCATCTCGCACGAGGAAGAGCGCTTCCGGCTCGCGTTTCTGCGCGCGCTGCGGGCGATCTGCATGATCGCCATTCCCGCGAGCCTCGTCTTCCTCGGGATCGGCGAGCAGTTCGTGGTGATCGCGCTCGGCGAGCGCTGGCGCGTCGCGGGGCACGTTCTGATGGCGCTCTCCTTCATCGGGGTCGGCGGTGCGCTCGGTTCCGTCGGCGCCGAGGCATTCAAGGCCGCGGGCCGGCCGCAGCTCGCCTGGCGCGCACAAGCCCTCTCGCTCGCGACAACGCTGGCCTTCGTCGGGATACTGCTGCCGTTTGGTGTCGTGGCAGTCGCAGTCGGCACCTCGGCGTCGTTCGTCGCGGTCGGCGTGTTCGCGATCGATGCGGCGCGCCGCGTGCTCGGCCTGCGCGCTGCCGACGTGTTCCGTGAGCTGTGGCCGCCTGTCATCGCGGGCCTCGGCGGCGCGGGCGTGTCGTTTGCTGCCGACCACTGGCTGCTCCATGCCGCCTCGCGCGCGACCTCGGTCGGCCTCGGCCTACTCGTCGTCGAGCTCCTGCTGGCTGTCGCGACGTACCTGGTGGTGCTGACAGTTCTCGCTCCAGGCCGCCTAGGGGATCTCACCTCCGCGCTGCGGGGGCGCCCGTGATGCGCCGCGTGTTGCGTCCGGGTGCAGTGCGTGATCGGCTCGTCGAGGCGCGACTCGGCCGCTCGGACACCTATCGACCGCGCGCCGAGCTCAGCTGGCCGCTCGACGAGGCGCGGCTGGACGAGATCTCGATCGCGTGGCCGGAGCGCTACTTCTGGCCTCCGACGGAGGCGTGGCTCGAGCCGCTTCGCCGTGGCTTGGCCGAGTTCGTCCGCGTCGAGCGCACCGATCTCCCACAAACCGACACACCGGTTGTCGTGATTCGGGTGAGCATGGCCGGCGAGACGCACGAGGTCGGAATCGATTACTCGGACTACACCGACATCGACGAGACGATCGCCGCGAGTGTCCCGCTCTACTTCAAGATGCAGCACCTCGCGACCGGCTACGGCGAACGGTCGGTGGTTCCCGGTGGGTACGTGCCGAACAGCCCGCGTCTCTATGACCTGCTCGGCGGCTTGAGAGGCGTTCGCTCTCGGCCGGCGGTGCCGCGGCTCTTCGGACGGTTCTCGCCCAACAACGACGTTCGGCGGCAAGGGATAGCGCTGCTCGAGGGGCAGCAACGCTTCGAGTTCGACGGGGGCCTCGCTCTGCAGCGCTACGGCGCCTACCTGGCCGAAGCGGCCCGATCGGCAGCCTGTCTCGACCTGCCCGGGCGCGGGCCGCTCTGCTTTCGGCTCATCGACCTCCTCGCGATCGGCTGCTGCATCGTCGGCCCGCCCCATGAGGCCGTGCTGCACGTGCCGCTCGAGCCGGGCGTGCACCTGACGGCGACGCGGGCCGATCTGTCGAATCTCGTCGACGCCGCCGCGGCCCTCCTCGAGGACGAGGACCGGCGGGCGGCCCAGCAAGCCGCCGCAGCCGACTTCTTCGACCGGTACCTCGAGCGCCGCCAGCTCGCGGCGTACTACCTCCACGAGATCCTGGCTCGGATCGCTTAACGTCCCCTGCGTGCGTGACGCCGATCCTCACGAGGCGAGAGGTCTCCAGAGGCTTGCGAACGTCCTTGCGCTCCTGAGCGCCCTCGGGGGCATCGTCGGCCTGGGAGCGGTGCTCTTCATCGCCCTGGCGCATCTCCACGACACCTACGCGGTCGACCATGTCGCCGGCAGCTGGCTCGCGCTGGCGCGGGCGGCCGATCACGGCACGCTCTATCCCGCGTTGCATACGGCGACGACCTGGGGCGGGACGCGGTACGTACCGTTGCAGTTCGTCCTGAACGCCGGTGCCGCCCTCGTGACGGGGGAATACGTGACCTCCGGGAAGATCCTCGCGCTGCTCGCCGCGATCGCGTTGATCGCCCTGATCTACGTCAGTCTGCGCGGCGAAAGGGTCCGCCCGAAGCTCGCCCTCGGAGCGTGCGCCGTAGTCGCGGTCGCACCGCTCGGGCTGCTCGCGACGACCAGCATTCACGGCGACACACTGCCCGTCGTCTTTCAGTTCGGGGCCTTGCTGCTCGTTCTCCGGGGCTCGCGAAGAGGGGTCGCCGTGGCCGGTGCGCTGTGCGCGCTCGCTTTCCTGACGAAGCTGAGCGCCGTCTGGGCGCCGATCGCAATCGGCGTCTGGTTATGGCGGCGTCAGGCCGACCGGCTGCTGCTCTTCATCGGCGCCCTCGTCTCGAGCTCAACCATCGGTCTCACGCTGTTCATGATCTGGAGCCACGGCCGGCTCGCGAGCAACGTTCTCGGGCTGTCGTTCTCGGGGTCCGGTGGCTTGCGCGCGCTCGTCCTCGACGCACCGCAGCGGGTGGTGAGCCTGCTCACCCTGGACGGCCTCAGCATTTTCGCGCTCGTCCCGATCTGCCTGCTCGTCCTCGGCATCCAGGTGGCGCGCCGGGAGCTGACGCTGTGGTCGCTGTCGTTCATCTGCTCGCTCGGTGTGTTGCTCGTCGTGCAGACGGACGTCGGAACGTCGTCCAACCATCTGCTCGACCTGAGCGCGCTGATCGTCGTCAACGCGGGCGCCCTGATCGGAGAGGGCGAGCAGGCGCGCCTCCGCTCGATCGCGGAGGCGGCCTTCGGGTGCGCGATCGTCTGGGGCGTGTTCGTCGGCGTCGCGCTGACGGCCGTGCCGGCGGCCAAGGTCGCCGCCAAGGGCCTGCTCGGGCGCGAGCCGGGCGTCTTCGCGGCCCGGCCGGCCTCGGCCTATCTGCCGTCCGGTGCGACGATCCTCAGCGAGGATCCGACGATTCCCGTCGTCCGAGGCGACGCCCCGCTGATCGCGGATCCGTTCATGCTCCTGCGCCTCGGAGAGCAGCATCCCGCCTGGCGGGACGGGCTCGTCCGGCAGATCACGCAGCACCGGTTCGCCCGGATCGTGCTGCTGCGGGCTGCCGATCCCACGGACCGGTGGTACGAGACGACCGACCTCGGCAGCCCGGTCGTGGCCGCGGTCGCGCGGTCGTACAAGCTCGAGACCGTGGTGCCCGACTACTGGCGCGGCC
>JACDGR010000276.1 GCA_013821525.1 Actinomycetota bacterium | reverse complement strand
AGGTAGGCGAGCGTCGTGGCGCCGATCGCCGCGCGGACGTCCTCGACGCTCGCGTGCGACGCGATCATCTCGTCCTCAGAGGCGAGATCGATCCCGTAGAAACACGGCGAGACGACGGGCGGCGAGGAGACGCGGACGTGCACCTCCGCCGCGCCCGCGTCGAACAGCATCGCGACGATCTGCCGCGTCGTCGAGCCGCGCACGATCGAGTCGTCGACGACGACGAGCCGCTTGCCCTCGACCTCGGCGAGTGGATTGAACTTCATCCGGATTCCTTGCTCGCGCATGCCCTGCTCGGGCTGGATGAACGTGCGCCCGACGTAGCGATTCTTGATCAGCCCTTCGCTGAACGGGATGCCGGTCGCGCGCGCGAACCCGATCGCCGCCGGTGTCCCCGAGTCGGGGATCGGCAGGACGAGATCCGCCTCGGCCGGCGCTTCCTTGGCGAGCCGCTCGCCCATGCGCACGCGAGCCGCGTGCACCTCGACGCCGTTCAGCCGCGTATCGGGGCGCGCGAGGTAGAAGAACTCGAAGATGCAGAGCGCGCCACGGTCGGCCGGCTCGACCGCCTGCACTGACTGCAACGCGTTCTCGTCGGCGATCACGAGCTCGCCGGGGCGGATCTCGCGCTCGAACGTCGCACCGACGAGATCGAGCGCGCACGTCTCGGATGCGATCACCGGATCGTCGCCGAGACGGCCGAGCACGAGTGGGCGGAAGCCGAACGAGTCTCGGAAGGCAAAGAGGCGACCATCTGCGATCCCGACGACCGTCGCGGCGCCTTCGAGCTGCGCCATCGTTGCCGCAATCGCCTCGTCGAGCGGACGCGCATCGTCCGCGATCAGCGCGGCGATCACCTCCGAGTCGGAGCTCGACGCGAGCCGCTTCCCGACCTTCGCCCGCAGCTCCTCCGCATTGACGAGGTTGCCGTTGTGTCCGAGCGCAACGGTGCGCGAGCGCCCGTGATGGAGGAGCGGCTGCGCGTTCTCCCAGCCGTTGCCGCCGGTCGTCGAGTAGCGCGTGTGCCCGATCGCGAGCTCGCCGTGCAGCCCGGACAGGCTGCGCTCGTCGAACACCTGTGCGACGAGCCCGAGGTCGCGAATCGCGGTAAGTCGACTGTCCTCGCTGACAGCAATGCCGGCCGACTCCTGGCCGCGGTGCTGCAGCGCGTAGAGCCCGAAGTAGGTGAGCCGCGCAACGTCGCGGGCGGGTGCGCGGACGCCGAAGACGCCACACATGGCTAGCGCACCTCGCCGAGCTCGACGATGTCGTCCCACGGAATCTCGACGCCGGGTGCGAAGGAGACGACGACACCGGCGTCCTCGACGATCTCCGTGTCCGCGGCGAGCTGCGACCACGCCTCCGCCTCCCGGAGCGCCAGCGCGACGCCGCCGTCGGATACGTCGTGGGCGAGCGAGAACAGGTGGGCGTGGCGCCAGATGAAATGCACGAACCCGTGTCCCATGCCGCCGAGCAGCACGATCCGGTCGCCGCGCTGCCAGCGGTCGGGAATCTGCGTCAGGTCACGAACGAGACCGACGCAGCCCACGACCGGCGTCGGCGGGATCGGGCTCCCTCCGGTCTCGTTGTACAGCGAGACGTTGCCGGAGACGACGGGAATGCCGAGCGACTCGGCCGCGTGCGAGATGCCTTCGATCGCCTGCTCGAGCTCCCACGCGATCTCGGGCTTCTCTGGGTTGCCGAAGTTGAGACAGTCGGTCAGCGCGAGGGGCTCGCCCCCTGCGCAGGCGACGTTCATCGCGGCGTCCATCACGGCGCGCCAGCCGGCCTCGAGTGGATCGCGACAGCCGAGCGGCGGGCCGTCGAGCGAGACGGCGATGCCGCGCGTTGCATCGATGCGCAGCACCGCGGCATCGAGCCCCGGCCGGCGAACGGTGCGTGAGCCGACCAGGTGGTCGTACTGCTCGAACACCCAGGTCTTCGGCTCGTCGTTGACTGCGCTGATAGGGACGGCGGCGACCGCGTGCGGCGTGCGCGCGACGTCGTAGCGCGGACACTCGTCGGTGAGCAAGCCCGCTGGGATCGAGCCGACGATCTCGCCGCCCGCGTGCGCGCGCAGCTCGCCGTGGTCGGTCACCTCGCCGATCACCGTGCACGGCAGCTCCCAGCGTGCACACGCGGCGAGGACGTCGTCCAGCCGCTCTGGTGCCACGACCGCCACCATTCGCTCCTGCGACTCCGAGATCATGACCTCCCACGGCTCCATGTCCTCCTCGCGCACCGGCACCTGGTCGAGATCGACGTCGACGCCCATGCCGTCGCGCGCCATCTCGGAGAGCGACGACGCGAGCCCGGCGGCGCCGCAGTCCTGCAGCGAGACGACGAGGCCGCGTTCGACGAGGTCGAGCGAGACCTCGATCAGCGCCTTGCCGCGGAACGGGTCGCCGATCTGAACCGACGGGCGCTTCTCGTCCGAGCCTTCGAGATCCTGGGAGGCAAGCACGGACGCACCGCCGATCCCGTCGCGGCCCGTCAACGCGCCGTAGAGGACGAGCGCGTTGCCGACGCCCTGCGCCTTTGCCGAGAGAACGCGCTCTGTGGGGAGCAGCCCGACGCACATCGCATTGACGAGCGGGTTCTGCGCGTACGCCTCGTCGAAGGCGCATTCGCCACCGACGTTCGGGACGCCGACACAGTTGCCGTAATGCCCGATGCCCGCGACCGCGCGGCGGAAGTGCCAGTCGGGCGCGCCGAAGCGCAGCCCGTCGAGGAGCGCGATCGGCCGCGCGCCCATCGCGACGATGTCGCGCAGGATCCCGCCGACCCCGGTCGCGGCGCCCTGGAACGGCTCGACTGCCGATGGGTGGTTGTGCGACTCGGCCTTGAAGGCGACGGCGACGCCGTCCCCGAGGTCGATCACACCCGCGTTCTCGCCCGGGCCCTGCAGCACGCGCTCGCCCGTCGACGGGAGGCGCCTCAGGAGTCGCGCCGAGTGCTTGTAGCCGCAGTGCTCGGACCAGAGCAGCGAGAAGACGGCGAGCTCGAAGTCGTTCGGAGTGCGTCCGAGCAGCTCCTGGATACGGTCGAACTCTCCGTCGGTCAGACCGAGAGAACGGTGGAGCGGCTGGTCGGCAACAGCAGCCAGGAGTGCATGGTACCGGCGCTCTAGGATGACGCCCGTGGAGCTCGTAGAGGAACGGACGCTGGGCGTCGGCTGGCTCGAGGTCTCGCGCCGGATCCTCGAGCACGGGGCCGACGAGACCTACGACGGCCTCACCACGAAAGAGCTCGCACTGCTCACCCTTACCGTGGCCGAGCCCGATCCGACGGACGAGCTGATCGCCTCGCTGGCCGATCCCGACTGGCTTGCCTGGATGCGGCGGAACTTCACCGAGCCCGACGACGTGGCCGAGCTAGGTGACGCGCGCAGCTACGCCCGGCGCCTACGGGACTACGAGGGCCGGGACCAGGTCGCCTGGGCGATCGAGCGGCTGCGCGCTGATCCCCAGACGCGCTCGGCGACGATCACGACGTTCCAGCCGCTCACCGACACGAGCTACATCCCCTGCGTCTCGTTGCTCGACTTCTGGCGGCGGGACGGGGCGATCGAGCTCGTCGTCTACGCGCACTCACTCGACTTCGGCAAGAAGGCCTACGGCAACCTGGTCGAGCTCGCGCGGCTCCAGCACGAAGTCGCGGAAGCGCTGACTGCGCCCGTCGGGTCGCTCGTCATCCATGCCAAGTCGGCTCATCTGTACGAGCCGGAGTTCGAGACGATGCGCACACTGACCCGGATCGCCGTGTGAGCGGGCAGGTTGCCCGGGAAGATTCCGGGCCCGGCTTCGTTGAATCTCACATGCGAGCCGCCCAGCGCGTTACATAGAAGATGAATCGCCGCTATCTGCCGATGCTCGTGCTGCTCGCTCTGATCTGGGGCAGCTCGTTCATGTTCATCAAGATCGCCGTGCGCGAGCTCAATCCCGCGACTCTCGTCTTCGGTCGGCTGGGAATCGCCGCACTGGCGCTCGCGGCCTACGTGTTCCTCACCGTCGGGCGTTCCGCGGTCGTGGCGGGAGTTCGGGGCCACTGGCCCGCCCTCCTCGCCGTTGGACTGCTGAACACCGCAGTGCCCTTCTGGTTGCTGTCCTGGGGTGAGACGCGCATCGACTCCGGGCTCGCATCGATCATCCAGGCCTCCGTGCCGATCTTCAACGCGCTGCTCGCGTTCGGGTTCTTCCATGACCAGCGCGTCACGGGCGCTCGGCTCCTTGGCGTCGCGGTCGGTTTCGTCGGCGTCGCGTTGCTCGTCGGCGCGCAACCGCAGGCGAAGGTGCTCGGTGCGATCGCGGTCGTAGGAATGGCGACGTGTTACGCAGCGGGCGGCCTGCTCGCTCGGCGGTACCTCAGTGAGGTGCGACCGCAGGTCGTCGCGTTGGGAACGACGACGATCGCCGCGCTCGCGGTGACACCCGCCGGGGTCGCGCTCGCACCGCACCACGTACCGCACCTGAAAACGTTCGCGTCGATCGCCGTGCTCGGCATCGTCGCAACCGCAGGCGCCTATCTCCTCTTCTACACGCTCATCGCCGGCGCTGGCGCCGCCTACGCGTCGCTCGTCACGTATCTCGTGCCGCCGATCGCCCTCGCCTACGGCTCGATCTTCCTGGACGAGCGGTTCGGCTGGCCCGCGTTCGCTGGGCTGGCGCTGATCCTTGGCGGGGTCGGCCTCGGCACCTGGACACGGCGTGACCGGCGAAAGACGAGTGCTTTGGCAGTGGCTGACTAGTAGGACTTTGTTACTCGCGTCGTCGGAAGAGTGTTAGCTGGTTGAGGTCGACGGGTTGTTTGCAGGTGAGGCAGCGGCCGGTCCAACAGCGCAGGACGGGTTGCAGCAGCAGCAC
>JACDGR010000275.1 GCA_013821525.1 Actinomycetota bacterium | reverse complement strand
GTAGTACGCCAGCAGGTCGCCCTTCGTGATCCCCTCCTCTGGCCAGAACGGCTTGTCGAGATTCGAGAGCCGCAGCTCGCGCTTGCCCCGGCGAAGCACCGGCGGGATCGCCTCCGGCGGGTCGGCGTCGGGAACCTCGCGCGTCACCTCTGCGGCGGCCTTGTCCTCGCGGATCCCAAGATAGGACGGATGGCGCAGGTGTCCGTCGTGCGTCCACTCGCTGAACTTGACCTGAGCGACGAGCTCGGGCTCGACCCATTGCACGTCGCCCTTCCGCACCTTCGGCAGCTTCGGCACGACGGCAAACGGCGAAAGGTCCCGGTGCAACGGCTTGAGGAGCTTCAGGAGCTTGCCGATCTCCGCGTCGTCGAAGCCGGTGCCGACGTTGCCCGCGTAGCGAAGCTCGTCCCCGTCGTTGACGGCGAGGACGAGCGATCCGAAGGTGGCCGCGCGGCGCCCGCTACCCCGCGTGTAGCCCGCAACGATCAGCTCCTGCTCACCGATCACCTTGATCTTCAGCCAGTCCCGGTTCCGGCGGCCCTGCGCGTACCGCGACCTTGCGCGCTTGGAGATGATCCCCTCGAGCTTCTGGCCTTTCGCCGCTTCGAGCAACGCGTCGCCGTCTGCGAAGTCGTCGGAGACGCGGACGGCCGTGTTGCGCGCGTCGAGCAGCTCTCGCAGCCGGCGCTTGCGCTCGAGCAGGGGAAGGTCGACGACCGTCTCGCCGTCGAGCTCGAGCAGGTCGAAGGCGTAAAGCACGAGCGGCCCGCTGCCCTGCTGCAGCTCGGAGAAGCTCGATCGGCCCGTCGGGTCGAGCCTGCACACCTCGCCGTCGAGCACGGCGTGCGGGCTCTTCACCGCACTGACCACCTGCTTCGCGATCTCAGGGAAGCGCCCGTTCAGATCCTTGCCGTTGCGCGAGACGAGCCTGCAGTCGCCTCCTCGCACATAGGCGATCGCGCGGTATCCGTCGAACTTCACCTCGTGCACCCACTCGTCGCTCGTAGGCACGCGCGTATCGAGTGTCGCGAGCATCGGCTTGTACTCGGCGGGAGGGGCGACAGCCACCGCATCCTCGTCACTGCGTTTGATCAGGAGCCAGTTCTGCTCCTTGCCGTCCATGTGCGCCGGCACGAGCGACCACGTGCCGCGCAACCGCGTTCCGTGCAGCTCGAAAGTCAGCTGGCCGTTTCGCTTCTCCTCGAGCAGCTCGTAGGTGCCGTTGTCCCAGATCTCGACGGTTCCGCCGCCGTACTGCCCCTTCGGGATCTCGCCCTCGAACTTCCCGTACTCGAGCGGATGATCCTCGACGTGCACCGCAAGCGCCTTGGCGCCCGGCTCGAGCGGCACGCCTTTCGGCACCGCCCAGGAGGCGAGCGCACCGTCCCGCTCGAGCCTGAAGTCGTAGTGGAGCCGCGTCGCATCGTGCCGCTGCACCACGAACGTCAGCTCGGTGCCGCTCTTCTCGGAACCGAACGGCTCGGGGGTCTGCGCGGGATCGCGCTTCTTGCGGTACTCGGAGAGCGGCACGCGAGAAGTCTAGGAGGCTTTACGCGCAGGCTTGCGCTTTGCCGCCGTCTTTTTCTTCGCCGGTGCGCGGCTCTTCTTCGTCGCAGCAACTGACTGGCGCAGCGCCTCCATCAGGTCGACCACCTCGCCGCCGCCCGCCTCCTGCGGCTCGGGCAGCGGCTCCCCTTCCGCCTTCTTCTCCAGCAGATCGAGCAGCTCGTTGCGGTAGAGGTCGTGGTACTTGGCCGGATCCCACGCGGCTGCGAGGTTCTCGATCAGCGTCTTTGCCATCTCGACCTCAGCCGCGCGCACCTGAGGTGCCGGCGCAGCCTCGGGCTCCCGGACCTCGTCGGCGTAATACATCGTCTCGAGCACGAGTGACTTGCCGGCGGGACGCACACAGGCGAGGTGCTGTTTGTTCCGGATCACGACCTTCGCGATCGCAACACGGCCGGTCTCGTCGAGTGCCTTCACGAGCAGGCGGTAAGGCTTTTCAGCGCCCTCCTGGGGAAGGAGGTAGTAGGCCTTGCGGAAATAGAGCGGGTCGATCTCGTCGATCGAGACGAAGTCGCAGATGTCGATCGCGTGCGTCAGCTCGATGTCGAGCCGGTCGACGTCCTCGTCGGTCAACTCGACGAAGCGACCCTTATCGACCTCGAAGCCGCGAATGATGTGCTCGGAGTCGACGTGCTTGCCCGTCTCCTTGCTGATCTTGTCGTAGCCGATCGGGCTCATGTCCCGGCGATCGAGGAAGTGGAACTTCAGCTCCTTCGACTCGGTGGCCGTGTACATGCGCACGGGCACCGACACGAGGCCGAAGGAGATCGAACCGCTCCAGATCGCGCGGGGCATCCGAGACGTATCTTCCACCGACGGCCGGAAGGAAAACGGGGCTGACGGTGCGAGGTTTGATGCCTCGACGGCGAGGAGAGATCGGATTCAGCCTCTACCGGCGGAACGCTTGTCGGCGGGTCTTTCTCCTGACGGGGGGTTAGGCGCCGAGAGCCCGTGTCTGCCGCCAGGCGGGCGCGGGCTCTGGTGTGCTCGGATCCGGGTACCCGCGCTCCCGTTTTGGGTCAGAGCCTCGTTCCACCGGTTGAAAACCCTGTGGACAATGTGGAAAGACCGGTTTTTGCAGCGGTCAGGCGTAGACGCCCATGCCACGGAACTTGGCGCGGCGGCGGCGGCGCAATTCCTCACCTGGGATCCCCTCCAGGTAGTCCAGTGCATCGACGAGCGCAGCCTTCAGGAGACGGGCGGCCTCGGCGTGGTCGGCCTGGGCGCCTTGCTCCGGCTCGGCGACGATGCCGTCGATCACACCCAGATCGAGGCAGTGGAGCGCATCGGGCTTGAAGGCCGCGGCAGCCTTCTTGGCCTCGCCCGCGTCCCGCCAGAGGATCGCGGCACAGCCCTCGGGCGTGATCACCGAGTAGATCGCGTTCTCCTGCATCAACACACGGTCGGCGACCGCGATCGCAACCGCGCCGCCGGATCCGCCCTCGCCGATGATGCACGCGACGGTGGGCACGGTCAGACGTGACATCTCCGCCTGCGACCGCGCGATCGCGCCGCCCTGTCCATGCTGCTCCGCCGCCACACCGGGATAGGCACCGGGGGTGTCGACGAGGGAGATGAACGGGAATCCGAAGCGTTCGGCGAGCTCCATCACGCGCATCGCCTTGTGGTACCCCTCGGGATAGGCCATCCCGAACTGACGGTCGAGGCGCTCCTTCACGTCGCGTCCCTTTTGATGGCCCGCAAGCACGACGGTGCGGCCGTCGAGCGAGCCGATCCCGGTGACGAGGGCGCCGTCGTCGGCACGGCCGCGGTCACCGTGCAGCTCGACCCAGTCATCGAGGATCCGCCCGACGTAATCCAGCGTGTAGGGACGATCCTGATGCCGGGCAAGCTCGACCGAGTGCCAGATCGCCTCGTCGCTCGTGTCCGCCTTCAGGCGCTCCAGCTGCCGCTCGAGCCGCTCGGCCTCCCCATTCAGCCGCGCGCCGCGCAGGAGCGGCAGGCGGGAGAGACCCGAGAGCCTGCGCCGCAGGTTGACCTCCTGGTCGCGCTCGGTCACCGCTGCCCGCCATCGAACAGGCGCAGGAGCCGGCTCAGGTGCTCGCGCTGGCCGGGTCGCGGCACGATCTCGTCGACGTGTCCGAAGCGGAAATTCTGCTCAGCGAGGCCGAAGTCGTCGGGCAGCTTCTCGCGCGTCGTCTGCTGCACGACACGAGGGCCGGTGAAGGCAATTAGCGCACCCGGCTCGGCGATCGTCACGTCTCCCAGCGATGCGAACGACGCGAGTACGCCGGCGGTCGTGGGATGGGCCATCACCACGATCATCGGGATGCGCGCATCGTGCAGATCTTCGACGGCGCACACGGTCTTCGGCAGCTGCATCAGCGAGAGGATTCCCTCCTGCATCCGGGCGCCGCCCGAGGAGGTGACCGCGAGGAGTGGGACGCCCTGTTCGATCGCAGAGTCGCAGGCCCGCGAGAACTTCTCCCCGACCGCGCTCCCCATCGATCCGCCCATGAACGAGAAATCCATCACCGCGAGCTCGACAGGATGCGCGTCGAGCGACGCTTGGCCGATCACGATCGCCTCGCCGAGACCCGTGTTCAGCTCGGCCTCGGAGAGCCGCTCCGCGTAGGGCCGCAGGTCGAAGAACGCGAGCGGGTCGTCCGACCGGACGTCAGCTGCCTCCTCCGTGAAGCTGCCTGCGTCGGCGTACCAGCTGATCCGATCCCGAGCACGCATCGGAAAGTGATGACCGCACTGTCCGCAGACCCAGAGAGCCGCAGCGAGCTCGTCGTCGCGGTAGTGAGAGCCGCACTTCGGGCACGTGTTCGGATGCTTCTTGCCAGCCGGCGCCGGGGCGTCCTTGTGCTCGACCTGGACGTCGATCCTGGTCTCGGGGGGCGGAGTCACTGCAAGAAGCTTAGACCGCGACCCGCCCGGCGCGGTTACACGGCGTCGCCTGGATCCGAGTGGCTAGAGCCCGAGAGCGTGGCCGAGCCGGATCAGTGCCTGCTCGTTCCGGGCAGAGGCCTGCAACCCGGTGAAACCCGCACCGACAGGGGCCGGGATCGAGGCAAGGACAGCCTCGAGCGCCGGTAGTGCGAACCCGTCCGGCTCCGGCATGAAGACATCGAGCTGCCCCGGTTCGACCACGTCGCAGTCGAGCGCGACGTACACATTGTCCTGGAGGTCGGTGAGCTCTCGTCCGATGCCCACACGCTCGATGAATTCCTCCTCCGGCAGATCCAGGCTGCGTGCGCCGACCAGCGTCACGTCGCCCGCCGCGACGTCGCCCGCGTCGATCAGCATCCGCAGCGGCATGCCCCAGGGATTGCCCGACGGCGAGGACTGCGGCGTGTTCAGGTCACCGTGCGCATCGATCCAGACGACAGCGACGCGGCCGTG
>JACDGR010000013.1 GCA_013821525.1 Actinomycetota bacterium | reverse complement strand
GATGCTTGCCGAGGATGAGAGCGGCGATCGCGGAGATGCAAGGCGTGGCGAAGCTGTTGCCGGTGGCGCGGATCGTGTCGCCACCGATCCACCCCACCTCGACGTCGACGCCGCGCGCGAAGAACTCGACCGGCGGGTCCGGGTTGGCGTAGAAGCAGAACGGGTCGGCCTCCTCGTGGCTGCCCACCGAGACGACCGAGGAGAACCGCCACGGGTAGGAATCGACTGGCATGTTGTGCGCCGAGGCGACGAGCACGGTGCGCCTGAAGTACGCGGCATCGGCCAGCTCGTGCAGCACCTCGCCGAAGCTGCGTTTGGTGGTCGAGAGACTCATGTTGACGACGTCGTAGCCTTCCTCAACCGCCCAGCGAAGCCCTGCGAGGAGCGCCTTACCGGATCCCTTGAACCCGGCACCGAGCACCCGAACCGAGTGAATCTCCACGTTTGGCGCGAGGCCCCGCACCACACCGGCGCAGGCGGTGCCATGTCCGCAGAGATCCCCTTCCTCGTCCTCGGAGACCGTCGGCTCGTCCTCATCGTCCACCGTCACGACAACGGAACGCGCGATCTCGCCGACGAGCGGATGACCCGGCTCGATCCCGCTGTCGAGGATGCAGACCCGCACACCCTCGCCCGTCGCGCCGCCGAAGGCCCATTCACGGTCGACGCACTCGGGGAGCGGGTTCTCGATGCGAATGCGGTCGGCGGCTTCCCGGGTCAGCGACCAGGCCGGGAGCTCGTCGTCCTCGTCCTCCTCCACCGCGGGTCCCGGATCAGCCACGGGCGCGATCCTAGTCCCAGGTCACAACGGGAACGCGGCGGCGGCGCGACGCGCGCGGAGGGCGAGTACGTCGTCCTCGCGGACGGCGAGGTTCACCTCGACCAGGTGAGCGGCGCCGCGCGCCGCCGCGGCAGCGAGCCAGCCGGCCGCACGGCAGTCGGGTTGCAGGTCGGGTGTCGCCGTCTCCGCGAGCCCCTCCGACAGCACGGCCACGTCGGCACAGGCCTCTGCGATCTCGAGCACGAACGAGGCGGCTTCGCGCAGGCGTTGGCCGAGTCCGAAGTCGCGACGGTCGTCGCCTCCTGCGCCTGCGGTGGCGAGGGCGTGGCGAGCAAGGTCGAGCGCCTCCGCGTCGCGGGCCGCCAGCTCCGTCAGCCTGCCGCAGAGTGCGAATGCCTGGGCGGCCGTCCCACCATCACCGCTCGCGCGCGCAGCCTTGACGGCGACCGACGCTGCGAACGCACCCGCGAGCGCGACCACCGAGCCCGCCGCCGGCGGGGCGTCAGGGTCTCCGAGAGCCGCGAGCGCGCCCGAGACGTCGAGGGCCGTCGTGAGGTCGACGTCCGGCACGTGCTCAGTCTGGCCGGAGCTGGGCGCGCGCGGCTTCGAGGATCGGTGGAGTCGGGGTGATCCCCGACTCCACCAGCGCCGATTCGAGGTTTTCGATCAGACGAGCACGCAATGCCGCGTCGCTCTGCGCCCGTACGAGAAGCTCGTCGAGGTTGCGACGGTGAACCGGTAGCTCCTGCGCAGCCGCGACCCAGCCCCAGGGCGGCGGCGGCAAGGCTGCTATCAGCCTGGCGAGTTGCTCTGTCCTATGCGTTTTCACTCGAATCACCCGTCCACTAGACGCGGGTCGTCCACGGTTTCTTCCATCGCGACCTTCAGCTTCTCCAGGCAGCGCGAGATCCTGCTCGCAACGGTTCCCGCGGGGACGTCGAGAGCCTCGCTGATCACGGCGTAGCTCTCGTCCCGTGCGAAGAAGCGGTCGAGGATCTCGCGGCACGGCGCGGGCAGCGTCTCGAGCGCGGCCCGCACCGAGAGTGCGTCGTCGAGTGTGGAGAGCAGATCTTCGACATCCGGAGGCTCGAGGTTCTCCTGCGGCACGTCCTGCGCCGCTCGCAGCCGGTCGATGCAGGTCCGTCGAGTCAGCTGCGCGATCCACGGACGGATCGCGGTGTCATCGCGGAGCCGCTCGAGGTGCTCGTAGACCTTCGCGAACACATCCTGGAAGACGTCCTCCGCGTCGTGAGCGGTGAGACGAAAGCCCTGGGAGGCAATCGCGTAGACGTAGCGTGAAAAGCGCTCGACGAGGAGATTCCACGCTGCCGCGTCGCCGCTGCGGCAGCGTCCGACGAGCTCAGCGTCGGTCAGCGCCGCTCCCTCGCCGGTGGACAGATGGCTCATCGGCCGATCGTACTGCCGCTCCGGCTCGATTTGGTGCGAGGGGGATGCGCGTTACCGCTCTGCAGCGACCTTGCGGCGCACGATCTGGATCCCCCAGGCCTCCCCCGCTGCGAAGAGCGCGTCGGGATCGACCTCGCCGAGCCAGCCGATGAAGTGACTCTCGGGCTCTGCCTCGGTCGCGCCGTAGACGGCCGCGCGTCCCGCGTCGAGCTGCGCGTGTAGGTCGTCCCCGCGCTCCATGGCGGCGAGCCTCTCCTCGACAGCTGAGCCTTCTGCGTACCCTTTTCCCATCCGGTCAGAGTAGACCGCGTCTGGGCGATCGAGCTCGCGGTAGGGGCCCCAATCAGGGGTTGCGCGTCGCCTGATCCGCGGCCAGGGGCAGGCGCACCGTGAAGGTCGAGCCGCGACCGACAGCACTGGCCACTTCGATCCTGCCGCCGTACTCCTCGACGATTGACTTGACCGTCGCGAGCCCAACGCCGGTGCCCGCGAACGAACTCCCAGTCGAGGCGAAAGAGCGCTCGAACAGGCGCGGCACCTCGTCAGCGGGGATCCCGACTCCGGCCGAGGTGACGGATCTCTCGCTGCTCGCGACGGCAGCCGTCGACCTGCTCCGGCCCGCCGCCACGCAACCCGGCGTCGCCTTGCGCGTCGGGGGCGACGAGGTGCTCGTCCGCGCAAACCCTCACCGGATCGCGCAGGTCTTCGAGAACCTGATCGGAAATGCGATCAAGTACTCACCCGGCGCCACCGTTAGCCGTGCCTTCCGCGTACCCTTCGCCCCTACGGAGGCGCACGAACGCGGGCACTCCGTGCTGTAGGGCCGGTAGCTCAGTTGGCAGAGCAGGGGACTTTTAATCCCAAGGTCGTAGGTTCGAGCCCTACCCGGCCCATCGCAAACTGCCCCGGCACGGGACTTTTCTGCGTTCAACGGGCGTAGCGCCAAGGCGGGTGGCGAGTCGCTGCTGTAGCTCGGCAGCGCCGTGTCAACTGCAGTGCGCGGCCTAGAAATATCGGTTGATCCTGGTTATGGTGGCGCGATCTCTAGTTCGGGGGGGAGCGTTCGGCATGCGGCGATCGGCGCTTTTTGCACTAGGCATCTGCGCGGTATTGGCCTCGACTGTGGTCGGTTCCGCAGCGGGACGAACTGAGTCTGGCGTCACCCATCCGACGCGGGAGGTGAGCGCAGCTGCGGGCTTTGGCCAGTGGAACGGTGTCGTCACCCTGAGCACCGTGGTCAAAGACACCTCGATTCCGGGCAACACGACGACCGCCCTCGAGCAAATCTCGTTCGTGATCCATGGCGACCGAGCGACCGAGACCGGGAGTGCCAAGTGGTGGCACGCCTACTCGGACTCATGTGGCGGTCAGGTTGATTCTTGGTATTGGAGCCTGGGTGACGGCGCGTCAGTTCCTGTGGCTGTGACCGTGGGCGACTCGGCGATCGAGTTCCGAGTCACGAAGGACGCTCAGGTCAAATACACCTTCGTCGCTGTGGGCAAGAAGAGCCTGACGGAGGAGCAAGGCGGCAAGGGCCTCTGCGAGGCCAACCGCACTCCTGAGGAGCCAAAGCTGTCCGGCACCGGCGACCCGGGCTTTGACGACAACGTCAAGTCAGACCGCCAGTACCTCCTGCGCACCTCGGGGCGCTTCGCCGCCACCGACGCAGGCCAGACCTACCACGCGAGCGGGGGCACCGTAGGCAGCGGGATGACCACGGTTACGTGGAACCTCATCCGCACCGGGCCCGATCGAGACCACGACGGCCTGGCCGACCCCGGGGATGCTCATCCGAACAACCGTGACGCCGACGGCGACGGCTACCCCGACGGGTGGGAGCAGGACAACGGCACCAGCCCGACAAACTCGCACTCCCATCCGCATACGCCCTACCACCCTGGCGCCCCGGACTCCGACCACGACGGCTGGTCGGACTACAACGAGATCAACCAGGGCACCGACCCCAATGACTCCCATCGTCATCCGCCGGGCCGCCCGGATTCACCGCCGGTCCATCCGCTCCCCCCGGTGACGCCACCCGTCCCTCCGATCGAGCAGCACACAGATCATTGGGTGAAGGTGCCGTCGACGATCACGTGTGACGATGGCGTCATTCTCACCCAGCGCTGCCACGGCATCCTCTCGCCCAACGCGACGAAGAACTTGAACGCGAAGGTTGTCAGCTACACCGTTCCGACCCTGGCGCAGGAACGCGAGATGTGCACCAAGTTCGTGGTGATCCCGGACGTCAAAGACTGCATTGCCAGCAACCTCTGGTCGTTCGGAACTCAGGCTTCGTTCAAGCTCGGTCTCTCGATCGCCGCCAAGGCGGGCAAATGCTTCTTCTTCGATCTGTCGCGCCGCAAGATCGGCAACATCTGGAGCGGCGACTGGAGTCGCGACTACAACCAAGGGGACTTCGAGATGGACGTTCACGAAACCCGCATGTTCGGCGCGGTGATCATCCGCTGCGGGGAGCCGGACAGCAACTGGATCTCGCGCCTCGGCTGAGCGCTCCTCCGCTGCCCGATCCCGCATGACCTCCCGTTCGGTGCTGTTTGATCTCGACGGCAAGGTCGCGGTGGTGACGGGAGCGTCGGGCGTTCTCGGGGGCGCGATCGCGCGTGGTCTCGCCGCGGCGGGAGCGCGGGTCGGGCTCCTCGCGCGACGGCGCGATCGCCTCGACGACCTCGCGGAGAGCCTCGGCGACTCCGCGCTTGCCCTCGAGGCCGACGTGCTCGACACGGCGCAGCTCGAGCGCGCCCGCGCGACCGTGCTTGCTCACTGGGGCAGGGTCGACGCGCTCGTCAATGCCGCAGGGGGAAACGTCGCCGCCGCAACGGTCGGCGAGCGGTCGTTCTTCGAGCTCTCGGCGGCAGCGCTCGACGAAGTCGTGAGGCTCAACTTCCACGGCACCGTGCTCCCGACTCAGGTGTTCGGAGCTGTCATGGCTACGAGCGCGGACGCGACGGGACACACCCGTTCGATCGTCAACGTCTCGTCACTCGCGGCGCAGCGCGCACTGACGCGCGTCGTCGGCTACGGGGCGGCGAAGGCCGCGGTCGAAAACCTGACCCGGTGGCTCGCGGTCGAGCTGGCACCGCACAGCGTTCGCGTGAACGCCGTCGCGCCCGGCTTCTTCCTCGGCGAGCAGAACCGTGCGCTTCTGCTCGACGAGTCCGGAGCATTGACCGAACGGGGCGAGCGGATCCTGGCGGCGACTCCCGCGAGCCGCTTCGGTGAGCCGCACGAAGTGGCCGGCACCGTGATCTGGCTGTGCAGCGACGCGGCGTCATTCGTCACCGGCGTCGTGGTTCCGATCGACGGCGGCTTCAACGCATTCAGCGGCATCTAGTCAAGAATCCAGTCGATAGGCGCGGCGGACGAGGCCGTAAGCCAGCTCCCACGCAAGCTGGTGGGCGTCCTCCTCGGCGAGGAGACCGGCGTCGACCTTGCGCGCGAGCCAGCCGCAGGTGCGGCGGCGCCAGAGGTCGTGCCGCGCCGGCAGTGCCGTCACGGCGCGGGCGTCGTCGACGAAGCCTGCGAGGTTGTACAGCCCCACCGTCTCGGTGACGCGATCGAGAAAGCGGTCGATCCCCGCCGGGCTGTCGTGGAACCACCATGGGCAGCCGAGCAGGACCGCGGGATAGTGACCTGCGAGCGGCGCGAGCTCGCGGCTATAGGCGCTCTCGTCGAGCGTGAAGAGAATAAGGGCGAAGCCGGGGTCGCTGCCGCACGCCTCGAGCAGAGGTCGCAGGCCACGCGTCCAGTCGGTCGCGACCGGGATATCCGCGCCGATGTCGCGCCCGAATCGAGCCGCAAGCGGCCGGTTGTGGTCGCGCAGAGCGCCGACGTGAAGTTGCATCACTAGCCCGTCGTCCATGCTCATCCGGGCGAACTCGTTGAGCATGTGCGCTTCGAAGCGCCGCGCGTCGGCGTCGGAGACGGCGCCTGTGAGCGCAGCTGCGAACAACGCGGAGGCATCGTGGTGAGTCAGCCGCGTCGTGTCGGCGCTCATTGCCGCATGATCGGTCGCTGTCGCACCGAGCGTTTTGAACGCAGCTCGGCGCTCCGCAAGCGCCACGAGAAAACTCGCGTAGTCGCCGACCTCATGGTCGGCTGCAGTCTCGAGCCCGGACAGCGCATCCCGCCAGTCGACCGCGTCAAGCGCCACGACTGCGTCGGGACGGAACGTGGGCCGGATACGGAACCCCGGTTCCGAGACAGCGAGCGCTCGATGCGCGGCAAGCGAAGAGCCTGCGGCGTCGGTCGTCGACAGACACTCGACCTGGAACCGGTCGAGCAGCGCCCAGGGGGCGAACGCGGGAGTTGAGAGCTGCTCTTCCACACGTACGTAGATCGCTTCGGCCGTGTGGGGCCCGAGCGGCTCCTCAATCCCGAACACGGTCGCAAGCGTCTCGCGTAGCCAGAGCCCGGTCGGCGTGAGCGCGAACAGATGCGCGTTGTCGGCGAGGAGCTGCCAAACAGCGTGGTCATCAACAACGCGGTCATCAACATCGCGCCCATCAGCGTCCCGAGACAGCAGGCCGGCGCGCTCCAGCGGCACCCCCTGCGAGTGGAGCATTCGTACGACGTAGTGATCGGTCGTCACGAAGAGCCGGCCGGGCGGGTCGAGGCGCGCGGCCGGTTCCGCGAGCAGCCGCGCGTCGATATGCCCATGAGGGCTGACGATCGGGAGCTCCGCGACGCCTTGGTAGAGGTCGACGCCGACCGCGGAGCTCTCGATGTACCGCCCCTCCTTCAGATCCGCCACAGCCCGAGCCCTGCATTCGGGATATAGGTGAACGGCTCGCCGTCCAAGGAGTCGCGCCCCTCCTCAACGCCGAGCGGAAATCGGTCGAGCGCGTCCTCGAGCGCCAGGTAGCGAAATCCGACACTTTCGATCTGCGACCGCGAGAGCCCGGGACCGGGTGAGTAGGTGACGGTGAAGCGTCCGTCGGTCGAGCCGTGAATCAGATGAGCGACGGCGGCGAGGTTCGCGGCGAGCTCGGGGTCGGCAGTCATCGCCCGAAGTGCCGCATCGCGCCCGTGATAACCGTGCCGTCTGATCAGGCCGTCGACGAGAGGATCCTCGCCGAAGCGCGACACACCCGGTGCGAGGACGAAGAGCTCGCCGCGGTCCGCCATCGCGAGTCGCGTGCGGTAGATGGCCTTGTTTCCGAGCCACGTCGATCGGTACTCCACCGGATCGAGGTACGCAACGCAGCGGTGAAACGGCGCGTCGACCGTCTCGACGTTGACTTCAGCCGACAACGCCGCGGCAGCGTGGAACGCCCCACCCCCGGACGCCCGAGTGCCACCTGTGCCGGCGAAGAGGCCGCGCAATACCGGCCCGTCATGGCGCGCGTCGACGACGGTGAGAACGAACAGCACCTGGCAACGGTGTTCGAGAAAGCGATCGAACCCCCGGTCGAGCAGTTGCCGGACCGGCGTATCTCTCTGGCCGAGTGTCTGCTCGATCCCGTACACGGCGCTGAGGAAGTGACTGCGCTGAATCGTCTCCGGACCGCCCAGACCGATCGAGACATGCTTCGTGTAGCCGCCGAACCCGGCCACCTCATGTGGCACCACCTGCCCGACTGAGACGACGAGGTCGTACGAGTCGTCGACCAGCGCTCCGTTGACCGCGAACGGCAGCGCGAGACCCAGGGAACGTCCCACGACCGCATCGACCTCGTCCGCAGACAGCTCGCCAAGCGTCGTCACGTCGTCGCGCCAGCGATGGTGCAGCACGCGACTCGGATCGATCACGTCACCGAACAGCATGCGGCACTCGGTCGGCCCAAGCGCCTGATGCGTCCCGAGCGCAGGCATCACGTCGAGGCGTTCGACGTCGCCGTCGAGCAACGCGAAGAGCAGCGCGACGATCTCCCCCGCGCGGGAATGCAGCCGCGTCTGGTCGGGCGGCACGAGCAGCACACGTCGTGCGCCGATGCGCCCGATCTCACTCGCGAGGTCGCGGCTGAAGGCAGCGATGTCAACCTGTGAAAGTTCAGCGGTCGAGCCGCCAACGGCGAAGAGCGGCCGTGCGGTGGTCATCGACACGTTTGGAGGATAAGCGTGCGCCGCTCTATGCGCCGGGCGTCGTCCGGCGAACGGGCTCGCCGATCTCTAGCAGGTCACCGAACCCGTGACTTTCGCGCCGCCCCCCGCCAGGGCTCCCGAGAAGCTCGCTGCCTTGCCGCGACTGCGGAGCGTCAGCGTCCCACCGGATACGAGGTAGGACTTGCCGGGAACGTTGAACCCGAAGGTGACGTTCCGATACGTGCCGTCTGCATGCTTCGACTGCATCAGAGCGATGCCGAAGTAGCTTCTCGTCTCATGTGGCTGGCCGAGCTCGATCGTCCCGATGTTGACCGTCCAGAATCCCTGGCTGACCGCACATTGACCGCCCACGAAGGAGAGCTTCTTGCCGCCCACCTTGGCAGTCGCTTTGGCCGGGCCGCAGAACGTTCGCGCCTGAAAGCCGGCGATCTTGGAGAGACCGGCTGTGCATGCGCCGCGAGACGGCAAGGCGGTGGCGAGGGCCGCGCACCCTGCAGCTGCTACGAAAAAGATTGCGAACGTGAAGGCAAAGCGCATGCGTGGGTTCCTTTCGGGCTGACCAGCACGAGCCCAACCTCTGCCGCCCGACGAGGCAACGCAGCTGGGCGCCGGCCGCCCTCTGACCGCTCTTCACTACGATCTCCCAGATGAACAGTGCTGCCAACAATGTGAGTGCCTCGGGCGGCGGGGATGGACAGCGGCTTGCACACACGGGCGCGCTTGCTCGGTTTGCGGCGGGATGTGCGCGCCATCCGTGGCGGGTGATCGGTGGCTGGCTGCTCGTCTTCGTCTGTCTGATCGGCCTCAACGCCGCGTTTCACGGCAAGCTGATCAACGACTTCAAGATCCCCGGCTCGGACACGCAGCGCGCGACGGATCTGATCACTGCCAAGTTCGGCGCCCAGAAAGGGGCGGCGCTCCGCGTCGTCGTCGCCGCCCCGACCGGGGAGCGCCTCGACGGTGCTGCGCGCACCGCGGCGATCGGTCGGATGCTTACTGCAGGCACCGCTTCGGAGCGTACGCTCGACGATCAGCGCAACGACGCATCGGCGATCGACAGCCCGCTCACGAACGGATCTCGGCGCCTCTCCGAGAGCAAGCAAGTCGCGTTCTTCGACATCCAGTACGACCGGACTGGATTCGAGTTGCCGCGCTCGGGTGTGGTCGCCGTCGAAGATCAACTGCGCTCGATCGCCGCGCCCGCAGGTCTCGACGTCGAGTTCACGGGTGAAGCCGAGAGCGCGCCGCCCTCGCAGGGCAGCAGCGACCTGATCGGGCTGCTCGCGGCCTTCGTGATCCTCATGGTCCTGTTCCGCGCGCTCGTCCCGACAGTGATCCCGCTGCTCTTTGCGATCACCGCCGTGCTCGGAGCGTTCCTGATTCTCTTCCTCGCCGCACGGCTCACGCACTTCAACACCGTTACCGAGATCCTCGTGCCGATGATCGGGCTCGGCGTCGGGATCGACTACACGCTGTTCATCGTCACTCGCTTCCGCCAGTTCCTCCATCAAGGGATGACAGCCCAGGATGCAGCCGCCGCTGCCGGCGCGACCGCCGGTCGCGCGGTGATCTTCGCCGGCGCGACCGTTGCGATCTCGATCACCGGCCTGGCGCTGATCGGGCTCGACTTCATCACGAAGCTCGGGATCGGCAGCGCCCTCGGCGTCCTGACGGCCGTACTGCTCGCGACCTCACTTCTGCCGGCGGTGCTCTCGCTGCTCGGAGGGAAGATCGACCGCGGCCGCTTCGGACTGCGCAGTGTCGATGAGTCGCGCGCCGGACAGGCCCGCACGCCCGTCGCCGCCTGGGGACGCTTCGTCTCGACCCACGCCAAGGTTGTCTTGCCGGTCGTGCTCGTCGTCCTGCTGCTCTTCGCCTCGCCCGTCCTTGCAGTTCGCCTCGGGCTGGCCGACGCCGGCACAGCGCCGAAGGATCAGACCACGCGCCGCGCCTACGACCTCTTGACCACCGGCTTCGGGCCGGGCTTCACCGAGCCGATCCCCGTAGTCGTCGACATGCAGTCCGATCATGCGGCCGCGCAGAAGCTCGAGACGGCGCTGAAGCAGGTGCCTGGGCTCTCGGAGATCGACAAGCCGATCTACAACGCGAAGACCGCAGCAAAGGCGTCGGTCGCGATCGTCAACAGCTACGGGAAGTACAAGCCACAAGACCCGAAGACCGACGACCTTGTCTCTGAGCTACGCGGTACGGTGATCCCGAAAACGCTCGCCGGATCGACAGCCCACGCGTACGTCTCCGGTTCGAACGCCGCCTTCACTGACATCGGCCACCAGATCTTCTCGCACGCACCGTGGTTCCTGCTCTACATCATCGGGATCACGTTCCTGTTGCTCGCGATGGCGTTCCGATCGGCTGTGATCGCCCTCAAGGCAGCACTCACGACCTTGCTGTCGGCACTTGTCGGGTTCGGTGTCCTGACGCTCGTCGTGCAGAAAGGATTCGGGATGGGTCTGATCGGACTCGACCGCACTGGCCCGATCGAGAGCTTTGTCCCACCGATCGCGTTCGCGATCCTCTTCGGACTCTCGATGGACTACGAGGTGTTCCTGATGAGCCGCATCCGCGAGGAACACGTACACGGCGAGGACACCGTGGAGGCGGTCAAGGATGGCGTCGCAGGCGTTGGGCGGGTGATCCTCGCCGCCGCGCTGATCATGTCATCGGTCTTCTTCTCCTTCCTCCTCAGCCCGGATCGCGTCTCGAAGGAGTTCGGCCTCCTGCTCGGCGTCGCGATCCTCACCGATGCAGTCTTGATGCGGCTGACCCTGGTGCCGGCGTTGCTGACACTGCTTCGAGAACGCTCGTGGGCGATCCCCGCCTGGCTCGAGAAGGCGCTCCCGAACGTCACGATCGAAGCGCCCGGCGAACGCGCGACACGCAGCGCGATCCCGGAGCTGCCCGCACGGACCCCGGCCGGCTGACCGATACCGCACACGGCTCAGAGCCCCTTGCGAGACCGGCCCGGCCGCGTCACCCTTTGAGGACCGTCATGACGAGCTTCATCGCAGGGAGGGAGGTCGAGCTCGACGTACTCGAGGCGTTCCTGCGCGAAGATCGAGAAAGAGCTGCGGGGCTCGTAATCCAGGGCGCACCGGGAATCGGCAAATCGACGGTGTGGCAGGCGGCCGTCGCCCGCGCAACCGAGCGCGGAGTCACCGTGCTGCGGTCGTCGCCGGCGCAGGTTGAGAGCTCTCTGACCCATGCAGGCCTCGGCGACGTCTTCGAAGGTTTGAACGACGAGATCCTCTCGCGCATGGCCGCACCGCAGCGAGCGGCGCTGCGCAGCGCGCTGCTCCTCACGGATGCGCCCACGGCGGTCGACCAGCGCACGCTCGCCGTCGCGGTGCGGAACGCGCTCGATTTGCTGGCCGAAGCGGGACCTGTTCTCGTTGCGATCGACGATCTGCAATGGCTCGACCTGGCGACGCAAGCTGTGTTGACCTTCGCGCTGCGTCGCGTTGACGGTCGCGTCTCGCTGCTCGCCACGCGGCGCCAGGACGAGGTCGGCTCACCGTTTGGCCCCGAGGACGTGCAGGTACTGGAGCTGGAGCCGCTGAGCCTCGGTGCGCTGCATCGGCTGTTGCTCGAACGGCTCGGCCACCCGGTCGCACGTCAGCCGTTGTTGCGGATCCACGAGCAGTCGGGTGGCAATCCGCTCTTCGCACTCGAGCTCGCCCGTGACCTGTCGCTCGAGGGTGGCAGCGATCCGTTGCGACGGCTCGACGTTCCCAGGACGCTCGATCACCTGATGCGAGCGCGGATCGACGGGCTGCCGGCCGCGACGCGCGATGGGCTCGCTCTGATCTCCGCCGTGGGGCCGGTGTCGACGAAGCTGCTCAGACGGGCCGGCGTCGCGGCGAGCGCACTCGCGCCGGCGCTCGACGCCGACGTCGTCGTGCTCGAAGGCGGCATCGTCAGGTTCGCACACCCACTCCTCGCGTCCCTCGTGTACGGCGATCTCGGGGGCCGAGCGACGGCGGTGCATGCCCTTCTCGTCGAGCTCGTCGACGATGAGCCCGCGCGTGCGCGGCACCTAGCCCTCGCAACGACCGAGCCCGACGAGGCTGTCGCGGAAACGATCGAAGCAGCAGCACGCGTCTCGGCACGGCGCGGTGCGCACGCGAGTGCCGCCGAGTTGCACGAGCGGGCGCTCGGACTGACGCCGGACCTCTTCAGCGACGAGCGACCGGGCCGCTTGCTCGCGGCCGCGCGGGCGCATCAGACTTCCGGTGACTGGCCGCACGCACGCGCCCTCCTCCGCGAGGCACTCGAAGACAATCGGATCGGAGAGCTCCGCGGTGATGCGCTTCTCCTACTCGCCGAGCTCGAACCGGGCGAGCGGCAGACGGAGTTGCTCCGCGACGCCCTCACAGGCGCGACACGGCCACACCTCCGCGTTGAGATCCTTTGCCGACTCGCCTGGGCGTCGCGCTTCGAGGGCGGCCGCGAGCACGCAAGAGAGGCCCTGGCGGTCGCCGCGGCGCTCGGCGACGACGCCCTATCGACGAGAGCCGCCGCAGTCGACACGATTCTCGGCTGGTTCGAGGGCGACGAGTCGGCGTCGCACAACCTTTCGCTGAGCGGGCGCGCGTTCGTCTCTGCGGTCGGGGGCGAGCACCTCGTCCAGGAGGCGACACAGGCGGTCGTCAACACGTTCGCTCCGGCAGCAACGCGGGGCAGGATCCGCACTCTTCTGGAAGCCGAGCACGCACAGTGGCGAGACCGCGACGAGCCGCGGAGTGCGCAGGCGTCATGGGGGCTCGCCTGGCTCGATTTCTGGTCGGGCGAGTGGCATCGGGCTGCCGCGCATGCTGCCGATGCCCACGAGGTAGCAACCCAGTACGCCTACGAGCGTCCGCAGGATCACCTCCCACTCGCGGTCGTGCAGGTGCACCAAGGGAGGCTCGACAGCGCGCGCGAGCACTCCGAGCGCGCGCTTGCGCTGTCCATGGAGCAGTTCGGTTTTCGCGCGCCCCAGCATCTCGCAGTTCTCGGTCTCGCGGCCGAGTGGAGCGGTGACGCGGCGGCGGGTCTCGAAGGGCTCGAGGCTGCCGACCGCCACGCGCGCGAGCTAGGGTGGCGGGAGCCGAGCGTCCGCTGGTGGACGGGCGATCTGGCGGAAGCGCTCCTCACGGCGGAGCGACCAGCCGAGGCGGAGTCGGCCATCGCGAGGTGGGAGGACGACGCGCGCCGCGTGGGCCGCGAATGGGTGCTCCCGCACGCCGCCCGCTGCCGCGCGCTACTCGCATCGGAGGGCGGCGACCACGCCACGGGCGAGTCGCTCGCCGAAGCGGCGATCCTCCAGCACGGGACACTCGGTGATCCGTACGGTGCGGCCCGTGCCCAGCTCGCCCTGGGAGCGATCCGCAGGCGGGCGCGCCAGAAGCGCGGCGCCCGCACCGCGCTCGAAGGCAGCGTGGCCGGCTTCGACCGGTTGGGCGCACGTACCTGGGTTGTGGCCGCCCAGGCTGAGCTGGCGCGGATCGGCGGTCGAACCACGCAGCCGGGTCTGACCGCGACGGAACACCGCGTCGCGCGCCTCGTTGCGGAAGGCCGCACGAACCGGGAGGTGGCCGCAGCCCTCTTCCTCGCCGAGCGAACGGTCGCGAGCCACCTGACCCACATCTACGCGAAGCTGGGCGTCCGGACGCGCACGCAGCTCGCGCGCAAAGTTCAGACGTTCTGACGTTTCCGGCAGGGCGCGCCGGCCTTAGCGTCGCGGCATGCCGAGGTATCTCGTCGAGACATACCTCGCCCGCGGTGAAGCGGGCGGGCGGCTCGCCGCCGAACGGCGAGCGCGTTCTGCTGTCCTCGAATCGAGACGCGCCGGAGGGCGCGTCCGATTCGATCATTCGATCCACATCCCAGTCGACGAGACCTGCTTCTACATCTTCGAAGCGCAATCCGCTGCAGACGTGATCGACGTGGCGAAACGAGCATCGCTCGGAGCGGTTCGTGTTGTGGAGGCGGTCACGTCCCAGAAGGAGAGAGCATGAGAAAGAAGCTGACAGCGGTCCTGGCCGCAGCGTTTTTCGCGGTCGCCGTCTATGCAGGCACCGTCCTCGCAACACCGCAGGGCCACGTCGTCACCAGCACCGTCGCGAAGGCGACGTTCGACGAGATCGACCTGAACGCGCGCACGATCCCGGCCGACATCTGGCAGGCGCGGCTCAAGACACGCGGGCAGTCGGACGTCTACGTGATCGACAACAAGTTCGCGTCCGGCGGTACGACCGGATGGCATTCGCATCCGGGGCCGAGCCTGATCTTCGTGGTCGCAGGGACGATCACGAACTACGAAGGGGACGATCCGAGCTGCACGCCACACGACTACACGGTCGGCCAGAGCTTCATCGACGCAGGTGGCAAGGACTCGCACATGCTGCGGAACAACGGATCAGCGGATGCGGAGACCGTGGCCGTGCAGATCCTCCCGAAAGACGCACCCCGCAGGATCGATGTCAGCCCGGCTCCGGCGAACTGCTGATCGGCCAGATGCCGGACGTCGCCCGTGACGCGGACTGCCGGGCCGGCGGGACGATCGCCTGCCGGCTCGGCCAGCTCGGGCTGCCGCTCTACCGGTTCAAGGACAACGAGTACCCCGCGGGCCGGTAGCCGGTCGCATCGATGGGCGCGTGCAGGTACGCGCCCATCGATGCGGCGAGGCCCGCGATTGAGGTCGAAAGCGCCGTGACGATCAGCGCTGCAAGCACGAGGCGGCCCTAACGCCATCGGCGGTCCAGCGGAATCGCCCCGGGAGCGGGATGGTCTGTCAGCGTTTCTTCCTTTCGGGAGCAGCTAAAGGTTGTTTCGGCTGCACCGTCGAACATGGCGGTCGAGTATTGGTGGAGCCGCGGCATCGGCCGTACGATTGGGGGGATGGCCCTCGAGTACCGAATCCTCGGTCCCCTCGAGGTCATTCGTGACGGCGAGCCCGTCGCGATCACGGCAGCCAAGGAGCGGGCGGTGCTGCTCTGCCTCCTCCTCTCAGAAGGCCAACCGGTATCGCCGGGCCGGTTGATCGACGCAGTCTGGGGTGAGAAGCCTCCAGTGACTGCGCCGAAGCTGGTGCAGCTCTACGTCTCGCACTTGCGGCGGTGGCTCGGCCCGTCGGCGATCGCAACCTCACCCGCCGGGTACCGGATCCAGATCGCGACCGAGGCATTGGATAGCGCCGCCTTCAGTGCCTTGGTCGTCGTGGGCCAGAACATGCTGGCCCGTGGCTCCGAGAGCCGCGCGCTCGCGATCTTTGACGACGCACTCGCGCTCTGGCGCGGTGCGGAGGTAGAGGGTGGAGCAACACCCGACGCATTCAGCGTCGAGGCACGACGCCTCGAGGCCGCGCGAGTCGAGTGCCTCGAGGAACGACTGGCGCTCCTCGTTCGCCTCGGCGAGCACGAACGCGCACTGCCTGAGCTGACGGTGCTGTGCGCCGGCGAACCTCTGCGGGAGCGCGCGCGAGGACTGCTGATGCTGGCCCTCTACCGTTCCGGCCGGCAGTCGGAGGCTCTTGCCAGCTTCCGAGAACTGAGTAAGGCACTGCGGGAAGAGCTTGGTCTCGAGCCGAGCGAGGAGCTTCGTGCTCTCGAAGCGTCGATCCTGCGACACGATCCCGAGCTTGCTGCCGCACCCCAGGGGCGAACGCGCGCCGCGGCAGCCCTGCCGATCCCTACGACCGAGTTGGTCGGTCGAAGCAATGAGCGTCGGGTGTTACGTCGCCTGATCGAACGCACAGAGATTCGCCTGATCTCGCTCGTCGGGGCAGGGGGAAGCGGGAAGACCCGTCTCGCACTTGCGCTGGCGAGCGACCTCGCCGAGTCATTCTCCGACGGTGTCGTGCTCGTAGAGCTCGCAGCTGTGCGAGACCCGGACGCCGTCGTACCGGCGATCGCGAAGGCGCTCGCGGTTCCCGAATCCCATGCTGGGTCTCCCATCGAGGCAATCGCCGCGGCGACGAGAGGTCGGGAGCTTCTCCTCGTGCTCGACAACTTCGAGCAGGTCGCGTCAGCCGCCACGAACCTTGTCCGGCTACTCGAGGCCTCCTCGCGGCTGACGATGCTCGTGACGAGTCGCCGAGTCTTGCACGTGTCCGGGGAGCATGTCTTCCCCGTCGAGCCATTGCCAGAAGACGACGCATTCGCCCTCTTCGTTGCTCGCGCGAGCGCCCTCGACGTCACCGTGACGATCCTCCCGCCCGAGGTTGCTGCCATACGGACGATTTGCCGTCGCCTCGACGGTCTCCCACTTGCGATCGAGCTAGCGGCCGCCCAGACAAGGCTCTTACGGCCTCGCCAGCTAGCCGAGCGCCTCGACGCCGCCCTCACGGTCTTGGTCGGCGGACCGCGCGATCTGCCCGCCCGTCAGCAAACCCTTCGAGACACCCTCAACTGGAGCGTTGGACTGCTCGATCCGGAGGAGCGCTCAACGCTCGGCGATCTCTCGGTTTTCGCCGGCGGCTGGTCGTTGGCTGCCGCTGAGGAGGTAGTGGGAGCCGACCTGCACCGACTCGGAGCCCTCGTCGACCACAGCCTCCTACGGCATGTCTTCGACGGCGACGAACCACGCTTCGAGATGCTCGAGACGATTCGCGAGTTTGCGAGCGAGCGTCTCGACGAGCGCCGAGCGACACTCGAGCGGGCCCATGCCGACCACTTCGTGCGTGTCGTGGAAACCTGCGAGCTCGCCGGCCCGGAGCAGCCGCACGCGCTCCAGCGGATCGATCGCGACCGCGGCAACCTTCAACTGGCCCTGGCTTACGCAGCTGCATCACCCGACGTGACATTGGAGCTGCGACTCGTCGGGGCTCTCTGGCGATTCTGGTGGCTTCGCGGCGAGCTCGTCGAGGGCCTGACCCGGCTGGAACACGCACTCGAACGGTCAGACTCACCGGGGGGACAACTCGTCGCACAGGTTTGCCGGGGCGCTGCCGGCATCGCGTGGAACCTCGGCCAAGCGGCGCTGGCTCACGACCTCGCACAGCGCGGCCTTCAGGAAGCAACCGCGAGCGGCGACCTTGTCGTCGCGATGGCCTGCCACACCGTCCTCGGGCTTCTCGCACGTGACGACTACGCGTTCGACCAGGCCCGCGACCACTTCCGACAAAGCGGAGCGATCGCCACCGAACTCGAACGCCCTCGCGACGTCGCGACAGCAAAGCTCAACCTTGGCTCCGTCGCGTTCGCTTCCGAAGATTACGTCACCGCCCAGTCGCTGTGGGAAGACGTCCTCGGCTACAACCGCGCAGAAGCAATCGACGAAGGTGTCGCGTTGTGTCTGCTCAACCTCGGCCTGATCGCCTACCGGCAAGAGCGACTCGACGCTGCGCACGCACTCTTCAGCGAGGCCGAAAGGCTCTTCAGCGGCCTCGGCTTCCGCGAACACCAAGCCCACGCGCTGCAAGGAATGGCGGCCGTCAATCCCGCAGTCGGAGGTGCGGCTGAACATGCCGCGCGACTTCTCGGACAAGCAGCCCGCATGCTCGAAGCGACCGGCTCCGGACAGTCGACATTCGACACCTCGCTTGCCGAAGCGGCAGAAGCCCACGCGCGTGCACAGCTCGGAGACGCAGCGTTCGCCGAAGCTTTTGCGACAGGGAAAGAGACGACGAACGTCGATTCCCATCACAACGCCGGATAGCCAACCCTTCTGCATCAGGTCGCCGACCCCCAGCTTCTGTCCCTTCGCTGAGCCGCTGAACCGTGCCTCTACCGATCCTCGACCGGCGGAGGCGAGTCTTTGGCGACCGCTACTGAAGGAGGAACTGATGTCTCGCCCCTGGATCACCGCACTCGCATGTGCGTTCGCCGTGCTCACGGTCACGGCCAATTCGTTCGCCGCTGCACCAAAGCACGGTGCGACCTACGAGGGAAGCCTGTTCGCGAGCGGTACCGCCGCTCTGACGAAGACCGTTCGTCTGACGGTGGCGGCCTCCGGAAAGACGGGCCGGGTCACCTGGATCTGCGGAAGTGGGCGTGCGCACAACACCCTGCAGTTCGCGATCACTTCAGCCGGGACATTCAAGGCTTACAGCAACACCGGCTCCCTGACGGTCTGGTCATTCGTCGGCCGTTTCGTCACTCCGACCACGGCACGCGCAGTTCTCCACCTGAACGCGACCTGCGATGGCAAGGGTGGCGCGCTCAATCTCGCGCTCCACTCCTAGGGGCTGACGTGAAAGTCTCCCACGTCGTCGTGCACGACGTTCCAGCGAGTTGGAACGTCTGTGCCGCCGCACTGCCGACCATGCGTCAGCCGGCCGCTTCCGGCCTGCTGATGCTGGTCGCGGGCGCGACGGACGAGGGCGTGCGCGCGATCAGCTTCTGGCGATCGGAGGCTGACTGGGAACGCTTTCGCATCGACAGCCTTCCAGCCCTGCTGAGGACGATCGAGCCGTCTCGGCAACTACGAACAACAGACCGCCAACTCGCCGTCAGGCACCTCTTCGCGCACGGAAGCGTCGAAGCAACGTGACCGAATCCGACCGTAACGACTAGAGGAGGAGCGATGTACAAGCTGCTGCTCGTCGCACACATCCTTGGCGTCTTTCTGATCGTCGGAGGCGCCGCAATCGCTACCGCGCTCGGGATCAAGACGTCAAAGCTCTCACGCACGCAGACAGTCGCGGAGCTCACGGGCCTATCGATCATTGCCGAGCGGTTCGTGATCACACCGGGCGCGATCCTTGCTCTCGTCGCCGGCAGCCTCTTGGTCCACGAGGCCGGCTACACCTTCGACGCCTTCTGGATCGTCGCTGCCTATGTTCTCTGGGTGATCGCGATCAGCGTCGGCTTGGGGCCGCTCGGGCGGCACACCGTTCGCTTGCACCAGCACGCAGAGCGACTGATCGCCGCAGGGGTAGACGAGAGTGACGAGTTGCGCGCGCACGCCGCCGCACCGCTCGCGACGGCGCTCGGACTACTCCAGAATCTCATTCTCCTGGCGTTCATCTACCTGATGGTCGTACGTCCCGGCAGCTAGTTAGCCGACGGTGATGCCGCCCGGGCTGCTCGCCCCGCGGATGAAGTGCTGGTTTGCGCCCGATCCGTCGAGCTTCGCTCGGCCGATCGTCGTCCCGCGCGTGCCGTGTGGCCCTCCGAAGTTCGCCCAGTACACGTAGAGGCCGCTCGTCGTGATCCCGGCGGGTGAGTCGGTGCCGGTGATGAAGCTCTCGTCCACTCCGGTCCCGGCCAGCGTCGCGCGCCCGATCGTCGTACCCGACTGGTTGCTTCCCTGGTCTGACCAGTAGATGAAGGCTCCGTGCACCGCAATCCCGGCGGGGGCGCCGGCGCCGGTGATGAAGCTCTGGTTCACGCCACTGCCGTTCAGGTTCGCCCTGCCGATCGTCGTGCCGTCGCTGCCACCGTTTGCACCGTAGTTCGTCCAGAAGATGTGTGAGCCGGCGATCGCGACGCCCCACGGCCCGATCGCGCCCTTGATGAAGTTCGAGTTCACGCCGGTGCCGTTGAGCTTGGCGCGCCCGATCGTGTTGCCATACCTGCTCGCCCAGTAGATGTAGTTGCCGCTGATCGCGAGGCTGTGCGGGCTGTTGAGGCCAGAGATGAAGGCCTGGTTGACGCCGGTGCCGTCGAGCTTCGCGCGCCCGATCGTCGTGCCGGGGCTGTTGACGTCGATACCCGGGTTCGACCAGTACACGTAGCCACCATGCACGACGACCCCGACCGGGCCGCTCGCGCCGGTGACGAAGTGCTGCTTGACGGCGCCACCCGCGACCGTGGCGCGGCCGATCGACCCGCCGGTTCCGCTGACGCCGTAGTTCGTCCAGTAGAGATGCGCGACCGCCGGACTCGCGGCCTGGCCGTCGATCGCCGCGCCAAGCACGACCGCGAGGGCGCCGGCCAGCACGACCGCCCGCAGGGATCGGCTTGCGACTTTCGAACGGGCTTGGTTGAGTGCCGGATCAGTCACGGCCTCCTAACCTACGGCTTTCGCCTCCCGATGTGTAGCCCTGGAGCTTTCCGTTTGGGTCACGTGGCGGCCGCTCCGATCCCCTTGGGATCGGCGGTGAGGCTGAACTCGACGTCCTCTGCGTCGAGCGCCGCTTCGGCCGCAGCCCTCAGTCGTCTGAGCTGGCGATCGAGCACAGCGCGACGCTCGGGCGGCGCGACCGACTTGAGATCTGTGAGTGCTGCGACGAGCCGCCGGCTGATCTGCGGCGATCCGGCGCCGGCCAGGCGGATCTCCTCCGTCGCAAGCAAGACATATGCGTCCCAGCTGGGCGTGCGCACGGTGAGCCTGACCGTGTTCTCCGAGTCGCGGTAACGACCGTCGGGGAACGGCCTGCGCGCGAGCTGCCTCAGGATGTCGTGCAAGCGGTCGATCGCCTGTACGGCCGTCGTCGGATCCTGGAACGGGGAGTCGGCGAGCGAGCGCTCCGCGATGTCTACGAGGAGACGGATGCCGTACGACACGTCCTCATCGAGCGTGGGCTCGAGTTTCGTAATCAGCCCCTCGCGCAGCCGGTCCTCATCGAGGTCGACCGGGTCTCCGACGACCCGGAAGAGCGGTGCACCGGCGGGAACGAACTCCCCGAGTGCGGGCAAGAGCTCGAGCTCGCAGCCGGCCCGACACGCCTCCTCGACGATTTGCTCGACGCCGATGGCGGCGAGCACACCGGACTTGCTCGCACGCACGAGCCGCGGCTCGCCCGGTTCGACGGTGAGCGCCGAGCCTTTGTCGGGATACACGCGGTCGACCAAGGTGCGGGTGTCCTTGCCCACGAGCTCGATCAACGCGGAGACGCGTAGGGCCTGCCCGATGTGTTGGACGTAGATGACGAGCACGGCAATGCTCGCAAGGACCAGCAGGAAAGCGGTCAGCACGGCGATCCCCGGCACGTGACCGGTGCCGTCACCGTTGTTGGTCACCTCGCGCAGGGCAAGGATCGTGTGCACGAAGGTCGCGACGAACAAGCCGATCGCGAGCTGGCTCGGCTTGTCCCGCAGGATGCGCTGCACGATGCGCGGTGAGAACTGGCCCATCGCGAGCTGAACCACCACCATCGTGATCGTCAAGACGAGAGCAGTGAGGCTCACCATCGACGCCGCGACGGTCGAGAGGATCGCCGAGGCTGCGTCTGGCCCGCCGACGATGCTCCGCGGCAGAGCCTGGTAATCGAACGTTCGATCGAGTGCGATCGTCCCGAACGAGATCGCAGCCCCGGCGAGCACGCACAGCACCGGCACGAACCAGAGGCTCGACCGGAGGTGAATCAGCAGGCGCCAGCGTCTCATCCTCGAGCGCATACCCGTTGCAGAGACGCCGAATCTCGCTCATCGAGCGAGCCGGCGCGGAGATCTCAGTCCTGCTCGGTCGGCTCGCGCTCTGCGGCGCCCCGCAGACCCGCCCAGCGGAACGGCGACTCGAGGGTCAGGTCGAGCTGGTCGAGCAGCCGCAGCACCGTCTGGTCGACGATGTCGTCGATGCTCTCGGGCAGCGCGTAGAACCCCGGCACGGGCGGCGCAACGATCGCACCCATCTCCGTCAGGGTCAGCATGTTGCGCAGGTGCGTCGCGTGCAGCGGCGTCTCGCGCACGACGAGGACGAGCTTGCGGCGTTCCTTCAGAACGACGTCGGCTGCGCGGCAGACAAGGTTGTAGGCGAACCCGTTCGCGATCGCCGCCAGCGTCTTCGTGCTGCACGGTGCGATCACCATTCCCTGTGTGACGAACGACCCGCTGGAGAGCGAGGCTGCCTGATCGTTCTCGGAGTGGACGACGTCGGCAAGCTCCTTCACCTCCGCGAACGACTTGTCCGTCTCGTGCTCGATCGTCACCCGCGCCCATTTCGTCGCGATCAGATGTGTCTCAACCGGCAGCTCGCGCAGCCGCTCGAGCAGCCGCACGCCGTAGATCGCGCCCGATGCGCCTGTGATGCCGACGATGATGCGATGGGTCAAGGCGCTGGCTCCAATGTGTGCGTGGGAGTCGGACGAAACGGCGGAAAGACGACGCCTCGTGCAGGGTACGGCATAGGCGCGCACGACCTCGTGCCCGCCGGCCCCTCCAGGAATCGAGGACACGAGATGCATTCCGCCTCCTACAGCGCCACCCTCCGCGTCATCCTCGACGATCGCCCCGGCGCGTTCGCCGACCTCGCGCGGGCGATCGCCGATGCCGGCGGCAGCCTCGACGCGATCGACCTCGTCCGCGTCGACGGCGGCCGGAAGGTGCGCGACGTGACCGTGCTCACATCAGGCGAGGCTCAGCTGGCCGCCGTCTCCGACGCTGTGCGAACGCTCCCCGGCGTGGAGCTGGAGCACGCGTCCGACCGAACGTTCCTGCTTCACCTCGGCGGCAAGCTGAGCGTCGTCCCGAAGGTTCCCGTCAAGACCCGAGATGACCTGTCGATGGCCTATACGCCCGGGGTCGCTCGCGTGTGCAGCGCGATCGCGGCCGACCCGAGCTCCGCCTGGAGCTTGACGATCAAGAAGAACACGGTGGCGGTCGTCAGCGACGGCAGCGCAGTCCTCGGGCTCGGCGACATCGGCCCCGAGGCGGCGATGCCGGTCATGGAAGGCAAGGCGATGCTCTTCAAGGAGTTCGGCGGCGTCGACGCTTGGCCGATCTGCCTGAACGCGCGCGGCATCGACGAGATCGTCGCCGCCGTCAAAGCGATCGCACCCGGCTTCGGCGGGATCAACCTCGAGGACATCTCCTCGCCGAGATGCTTCGAGATCGAACGGCGGCTCGATGCCGAGCTCGACATCCCCGTGTTCCACGACGACCAGCATGGAACCGCGATCGTGACCCTGGCGGCGCTGATGAACGCGTTGAAGGTCGTCGGCAAATCACTTGCCGAGGTGAAGATCGTCGTCTCCGGTGTCGGCGCCGCGGGCATCGCCGTCACGGAGCTCCTGGTCGACGCGGGTGCAACG
>JACDGR010000274.1:4084-5036 GCA_013821525.1 Actinomycetota bacterium | reverse complement strand
GTGTTGAGGGCGGCGCGGATCGCCTCGCGGACGGCGATGGCGGCGAGGCTGTCGGCCTGAGCGATGGCGTAGTGGCCGAAGTGGCGTGCCCTTTTCTCGTCTTGGTCGAGTTCCCGGGCGATGCTGACGGCGGCTCGAACCTCAGAGATGGTCACGTTTCCCCCTGTTGGTCGGCGATGCGGGCGAGAGCAGCCGCGACGACGTCGGCGAGCGTGGCGCCGGTGACGTCGAACTCGTCGACGTCGTAGAGCGACCATGGTTCGTTCAAGCCCGGGTCGTAGGAGAAGGCGAATCCGTTCTCCTGTGTCGTCGCGACGAGTTGGTCGAGTGCTGATCCGGCGCGCAGCGCGACCACGGCCTCGCGGAGGATGTCGCCGATCCCCGGCGGGACGCTCGGCACCTCGTCGAGCATGTCCGCGTTCTCGGCGAGGTCGCCGGCGATCTCCTCGAACGTCCTCATGGTGTCTCCTCATGCGCTGGGTCGATGCGGAGTTGGATGCCGCTCCGGTCAGAGCCGCGAACGAGGCGCGACGCGATACCGACGACCTGCGAATCGTCGCGCCAGGCGACACCTGTCAACGCATCCAACAATGTTTTCAGCAGATTGTCCGAGTCGACGCGCCGCCTATGCGTGACGTAGATGACGGCGGTCACGATCAGGTCGCCGGCGTGCAGCTCGCCGCGATGCTTGTACAAGTAAGCGGTCACGATGTCTTGTTCGGCGAACTGGGTTCGGCTTGGCGTGTAGGCGCGCCCATTCACGACGCGCGCTCGCTGCTTCGGTATCGGCGTCACGTCCAACCACCCTGCAAAAAGGGTCACGATGTTGCCTCGGCGTCGATGTTGACGTGTTGGTGCGCTTCGTTGCCCCACGTGTCCCATCCGAGCCGGTTACGACGGGCGAAGAGTTCGAGGTACGGACCAGGAGAGACTTGCTCGACGAGGTCAAGGA
>JACDGR010000274.1:0-4074 GCA_013821525.1 Actinomycetota bacterium | reverse complement strand
AAGGAATGCCTCCGGCTTCGCCGAGTGGCCGCCGCGCGGCCACGTAAACCAGCGGCTCCCTACCTTGCTGGAATGGGCAAGGTTCCCGCGCTTGGCATAGATGACGTACTCGACGTTCGAGAGGAATGCGCCGCCGAACAGGCCCTGATTCGCAGGCTTACACCAGACAAGCGCGTTCGATGCGGTGAATCCCCATGCCTCCGCTACGTCGAAGGCATCGCGCAGGTAGCGGTTCGTCGTCCAGAGGTAGAGGTGCGCGTCCTCCTCGGCGATCCCGGCGACAGGGAGATTCCTAATCTCAGGCAGCGTCATCGTCGGGTAGGGAACAGACGTCGAGTACGTGCCATGACTGCCGGAGCGCCCGCGCGGGTCGCGAGAACCAAAGCTGAAACCGGTGCCATCCGAGTGATCCCATGGCGGGTCGGCGACGATCGTGCGGTAACGCGTCGTCATGGTGTGTCTCCGGCGAGTCCCATCAGGACACCGCCGACGAGCTCGGCGACCTGGGGGACGACGGCGTTGCCGAGGGCTCGGAGTTGAGCCACCCGACCGGGAACCCCATCAGCCACTCGACCCACCGCGGGTTCAACGGCCCAGGCCCTTTCTCCGACGGCTTCGGGGTGTCCCACCCGTTCTGCTCCATCAGGACGGCGTCGTTGAGGGTGATGCCGTTGTGGTTCGTTCGGCCCTGTGGGATCGTCGGTCGCCGGGCGGTCGCGTTCCGTCCACCGTGGGCATCCGTCGCCGTCGGTGTCGGCCAGCGCTTCACCGCGTCCGGGAGGCTCATCCCGCCTTCCCGCTGGTAGTTCGGACCGTTTCCACCCTTCGCGTCGCGCGCCTTCGGCGTCGGCCACATGGTGTGCCGCGCCATCGCGTCCAGCGAGTACCGCACCGGCGACGCCGTCGGGGTAGGCAGCTCGATCCCATGCGACGACGAACACGCGGTCTCGGCGATGCGGCGCGCCAACCTGCCAGGCGCCGAGCACGAACCACTCCGCATCGAACCCGACCGCGGCCAGGTCGCCGAGAACATCGGAGAATCCTCGAACAAGGAGTCCTGGGACATTCTCCAACAGGACGAGTCGGGGTCGTAGAACGCGAACGAGCCGTGCGACGGCGGGCCACAACCAGCGCTCGTCGAGTTGGGCGCGTCCGAGGCCGGCGAGGCTAACGGGTTGGCAGGGGAAGCCGCCGGCGAGGAGGTCGACGCGGGGAGCGTCGTTGGGGATGGTGCGGATGTCGTCGTAGCAGGGGACGTCGGGCCAGTGGTTGGCGAGGATGCTGCGGCAGTACTGGTCGATTTCGCATTGCCAGGTGCATGTCCAGCCGGCTCGTTCGAGGCCGAGGTCGAGTCCTCCGATGCCGCTGCAGAAGCTGCCGAAGGCCGGCATATCACTGCTCAACCTTCACGAGTCGGCCCACCCGCGTTCCCAGATGACGAGCTGCGTCCCCCAGAACCCGTCGAGGCGCCACTTGAGGCGTTCCGTCAGGAGGAAGGTGAGTGGGAATTGTGCGTCGTCGGCGCAGGTGGGGCACGTGTCGATGACGCGTACCCGGTGGGTTTTGCCGCGCCAGAGGATGCGGAGCTTGGTGCCGCAGGGGAGGCGCGGGTCGCTCGTGGCGATGCCGATGGCGTCGCGGATGTGCGGCCGTCGGTGCGGGGTGCAGCCGAGCGGGTTCGTCGGCTTGTACCAGCCGACGAGTTCTCGGTACGCGGTGACGGGCGGCACGGTCGCCGCCGGCGCGGGCGCGGCGATGGTGAGAGCGGCGAGGATTGGGGAGAGGATCACGACGTCGCCAACCCGGCGAGACGCCGGTCAACGATCCAGCGGTGCAGCTCGGAGCGACGCTCGCTCACGACTCCATACGCCGCCATCACGAGACTCCGACGATTCGGGCACAGACCCATGGAGCCCAGCCGGAGCTGTGCCAGAGTCGGTAGGCGTACTGGACGTTGAACACGGGGTGCAGCGCCCTCGCCGGCGAGAAGTCGCCGTCATGCACGCTGTTGATCTGCGACACGCCGCGGTCGACGGTGCCGTTCGTGTTGTACGAGAGCTGCCGCGCCTCCAAGCCGGACTCGCAGGTGAAGACGCGGACGGCGTCGGCGGCGAGGAGGTGAGGGCGGAAGATGGACGGGATCACGCACGTCTTGATCTCGGTGCGCGAGTACTTGTGATCCTTCCCCTGGCAGGAGAACGCGTTCCTGGGGGCGGCGGCGGCGGGTGCGGCGACGCCGAGGATGGCGGCGCCGATGACGCCGCCGAGAATCCAACCGCGCGGTGTCGAGGTCGGTCCCCGGACAAGATCAAGTTCCCCCCGGTTCTCGCGGCGCCCTGTACGATCGTTGTAGTCATGCGGCAAGACCCCCAGGCGAGCCGCCCCATAGAGATCCACCTCATCTCGGGTGTTTGGCTCTACCATTAGCTTTACGCTCCTTTTGTAGGGTCGCGACAAGTCAAGGGACAAGATGGCGTCCGCATTCATCGTCCCCCGTGCTACGAAATCGGGGAAGCGTTTCCACGCGCGCTGGCAACGCGGCTACCACGAACCCCAGATACACCTCGGCTCGTTCAAGACTCGGCGTGCTGCCGAGACGCGTTGCGACTGGGCGCGGAACGAGTGGGCGGCCGGTCGCGTCCCCGACCGGAAAACCATCCTCCTCGCCGCCGAGCAAGCACGAACCGTTCGTGACGTCGTCGACGAGTACATCGCCAGTCGCGTCGACGCGCGCGACTCGAGCCGCCTCGTCTACCGCCAACGCCTGCAGCACGCCATCGACCGGTTCGGCGATCTTGACCCGAACCGCGTCACGCCGAAGATGGTGCGCGACTGGACGCTCACCATGCGCGGCGCACCTAGGAGTGTTCGGAGTCGCGTCTCCGCGTTCCGCCAACTCCTCGACTACGTCGGCGTCAACCCCAACCCGACCAGGGACGCGACGATCAAAATGCCGCGCCACGAGCGAAGCGACCCACCACTCCCAGGCCGAGCCCAGATCGAAACCATCCTCGAAGAGGTCGCCGCCCACCATCGCGCCCCGATCTGGCTCATGGTGACGACCGGGATGCGCGTCTCCGAAGTCGTCGCCCTCACCTGGGGCGACATCGACCAGACGCAGGGCCGGCTGCGTGTCGCCGACTCGAAAACACGCGCCGGCAGGCGCTGGGTAAGCGTCGACGACATGCCGCTCATCCTCCGCCCACGCGGCATGCACGCGTCGCGTCGCGTGTTCGGACAGACGGCCGACGCGATCCGGAGCGCAATCAGCCGCGTCTGCACGAAGCACGGCTGGCCGTCCTTCTCGCCCCACAAGTACCGCCACCTCCACGCCAGCCGCCTCATGCACGACCGCGACCTGTCGCCCGCCGAAGTCGCCGCACGCATCGGCCACTCGAACGTCGCAACCACCCTCGGCACGTACGTCCAACTCGTCCCCCCCGACTAGACGGACGCTCACGACGCCTCGCGCAACCCGAGCGCCGCCTCAACATCCGCACGCCGCACAAACACGCGACGAATCTCCGCCGGATACACCTTCGGAAGGTGCACCATCATCGTCCGCACCGCCGTCTTCGACAAGCCGGTTTCTTCGCGGATCATCCGCGCATCCATCAACGCCGGCAGGGGCGGCGTGGCCTTCCGACTGCTCATCCGAACACTCCGACGATGAGGGGGACGACGGCGGCGCCGGCGGCGAACGCCACCGCGAGCGCGAGCAGCCAGACGGCGAAGCTGGGCGACGCGGCGAGACCCGCCGCATACCCTTGGCGGTACCCGACACGGCGACCGCAAGACCAACCATCCCAGTAGGACTCTTGCGAGGTGTCCTCGAGCCGGAGGAGGTCGTCGCCGTTGATCGGGCCGGCGATGTGGAAGGTGCGGGCGGGTGTCATGCTGGCCTCACGGTGATCGCGCGCCGCTTCCGCTCCTTGAGTACGGAGTGCGCGTCGAGGAGGGCGGCGGCGTCCCCGCCGAGCGCGCGGATGCGGCGCCGGCCGTCGTCGGTAAGGGTCAGCGTCGACTTGAACCAGGATTCGACGGCGGCCTCGTCGAGGTCGCCGCGTGCGACGA
>JACDGR010000273.1 GCA_013821525.1 Actinomycetota bacterium | reverse complement strand
GCACGGTGTTGGGCCGAAGATGTTCTCGAGCCGGGTCTCCTGTGAGCCGCAGTAGGGGCAGCGGAACGCCTTCGACTGCAGCTGCAGCAGCGTCGTCGGGCCTGCGGCGCGCGGCGCCGGGGGTGCAAGGCCGGCCTCACGCAGCTTCTCGCGGCCCACGGCCGAGATGCGGTCGGTCGACCACGAGTCGTCCTGGATCACCGCGACCTCGGCCGTTGCGCCAAGGGACTCGACCTTCTCCTCGAGCGCGCGCTTCATCACCTCGAGCGCGGGGCAGCCGAGGAACGTCGGCGTGAACTCGATCCGCACCGCATCGCCGTCGACGGTGACGTCGCGGATTACACCGAGGTCGACGAGCGAGATGACCGGGATCTCTGGATCGGGGATCTCCTCGAGCGCCTCCCAGACGGCCGCAACCGTGGTCACCACTGCGCGCCGGGAATCGAGCGGCGCACCTCGGTCATCTCCTGCCACAGCTCCGCGAGCTCGGGCGTATGCGTGCCGCGTTCGATCGCTTGTGTGGAGTCCACACTAAGTCCGGTCCTGCGGGCGAGCTCGGGCCGCAGCTCCTGCGGCAGCACGCCGAGCGCGTAGGGCCACAGCTCCTCGACGGCCTCGCGGAAGCGGGACTCGTCGCGCAACCGCGCGGCCCACAGCTCGGCGTGCATGCGGTGGTAGACCTCTTCGCGGTCGATCTTTGCCGCGACGCCTGCAAGCTCGGAGTCGGCGGACTCTTTCAGCGCCCCGAGCCGGACGCGGTCGGCCTCCTCGTAGAGGTAGCGGCGCGCGATCGTGTGCGCCCACTCCAGGAGGTGCAGCTCGACGAGCTGTGCGCACCGATACTCCTCCGGCGCTCGGTCGAACGCGAGTGCATCGGCGTCGCTGCCGAGCTCGGTCGCGGCGAGCTCGTAGAGCGCACGGGCGTGTCCGATCTCGTTCTGCGCGATCGACGAGAACGCGACGTCCTCCTCGAGCGTCGGCGCGATTCCTGTCCACTCCGAGTCGCGCCAGCCGATGATCAGCTCGTCGTCAGCGATCGACAGGAGCAGTTGAGCTCGCTCGTTCACGTGCCTCCTTCAACCGTCCCTTGATCGAGTAGCCGTCGACGCGGCGGTACTTGAGATCGAACTCGTCGGCCCAGTCGTTTACCTGATGCACCGCGTCGCGCGGCACCAGCCAGAGCGCTGCGCTCTCGCCACGGCGGCCGTACTGCTCGCGGGCCCACGCGTCGGCGAACGCTGCGTCGGGCGCCTCGATCGACCCTGCGTGCGCGAACGCCTGGCCCTTCTTCTCCTGTCGAAAAACCTCGAAGATCACGCGGCAACGAGCGAGTCGCGGACCCACTTCTCCTGCTCGAGGAAGCGGCGGCGAAAGTCGAGCCGCTCCTGCGAGCGCGGGCCGTGGCCGGTGACGACCGACTTCAGCTCCGCCCAGTCGGGCTCGGAGTACACCCACACGCCGTCGTCTCCGCGGCCGAGGTTCGAGTCGGGTACGGTCAGGCCGAGCTCCCAGATCTGCGGCACGTACCCCTCCAGGAACTGCTGGCGCGCCTCCTCGTTCCCCTGCGACTTGATGCGCCAGAGGTACATCGGATCCTCCTCGCGCGCGATCGGGTTGCCGTGAAACTGCATCAGCGGCCCCCACCAGCGGTTGACCGCTTCCTGCACGAGCTCCTGCTGCTCCGGCGTGCCGGTCATCATCGCGAGGACCACGTCTCGCCCGTGCAGGATGTGGAACGACTCCTCCCAGCAGATCTTCTTCATGATCCGCGCGTACGGCGCGTACGAGCACTTGAGGAGTGCCTTCTGGCTGATGATCGCGGCCGCGTCGACGAGCCAGGCGATCACGCCGACGTCGCCCCAGGTCTTCGTCGGGTAGTGGAAGACGTTGTGGAACTTCGCCTTGCCGGAGAGCAGGTCGGCGAACATCTCGTCACGCGGCTTGCCGAGATCCTCGGCTACGCGGTAGATCAGCTGCGCGTGGCCGACCTCGTCCTGCACCTTCGCGGTCAACGCGAGCTTCCGCTGCAGCGTCGGCGCCTTCAGGATCCACTCCCGCTCCGGAAGCACGCCCATCAGCTCGCTGTTCGCGTGCATCTCGATGAACTTGATCAGCTTCTGCCGGTAGTCGGCCGGCAGCCAGTCGGTCGACTCGACCTGCCCGCCCGACTGGACGTACTCGAGAAACTCCTGTTCGCGTGCAGCGTTCGCGCTCATCGCCATGCCTCCCAGCCTACCGATCGTTAGGGTGAACTATAGATGTCCGCCAGGCGCCAGGAGCTAACACGGATCGCGGCCCGGCTCTTTGCCGAGCGGGGCTACGAGGGCACCTCGCTCTCCGATCTCGCGAGCGAGCTCGGCGTCGCGAAGCCATCGCTCTACCACCACATCGCCTCGAAGGGCGACCTGCTCTGGGAGATCGCCTGGGAGGGCGCAGAGGCCTTCCACGCAGGTCTCGACGGGGTCCCAGCGGAGCGGCCGGCAACCGACCGGATCAGGTTGGCCCTGCGGGCGCATCTCGCCGTCGTCGCTGCGCAGCTCGACATCGCGACCGTCTTCGTACGGGAGTGGCGCTACCTCGACGGCGAGCGCCGGGACCGGTTCGTCGCCGAGCGCCGCCGCTACGAGGAGCGTGTGCGAGACCTGTTCCGGGACGGCGTCGAGCGAAGCGAGCTGCGCACGGACCTCGACGTGGCGACCGCGGCGCTGCTCTTCCTCTCTGCGGCGAACTGGGCCTACACCTGGTTGCGGCCCGGCGCCGCGACGGACGAGCTCGCAGACCGGCTGTACGACGCGCTGCTCGACGGGATGCGCGGCTACGCGACGCCCCGCTGAGCCGACCGCAATGCGAACGTCGCACGCGAAGCCCAGCGCCCGCCGGCCACCGTCTCCTCGATCAGCTGCACCTCGTGCGCGTGCGCGCGGATCGGGTCGTCGAGCTCCAGCGCGACATCGATCTCGGCCACCGTCAGGTGCGGGATCACCGTCTCGTGCACGCCTTCGTACGGCGGGTACTCGGGCCAGCGGCGGACGACTGCACCCGTCAGCGCGAGGAACGGCTCCGAGGGCGTCGGCCTCAGCCAGGTCACTCCATCCTCGAACCGCTCGACCGAGCTGAGCTCGAAGCCGAAGCCGGGGAGCCTCGCGAAGACGGCGGCAAGCTCGCTCTCGTCGACGTCCTCCGGCGTAGCGAACGGGAACAGGATCGTGATGTGGGCCGGCACGCCGACGCTCGCCGACCAGTCGTGCGCACGGCGGATCTCTCCGACGAACGCCTCTGCTTCGGGCACGGCCACGATCAGCGCGGTGCGGCGTGTCATGCTCGGGAGCGTGAAGCGGGCAGCCCTGATCGTCAACCCGTACTCGACGCACGTGACCGGCGCCCGGATCACGGCCGTTGAGCGCGCGCTCCGAGAGCGGGTCGAGCTGCAGACGACCTTCACCCGCGAGCCAGGCCACGCGACCGAGCTGGCTGCCGAGTTCGCTGCATCCTTCGACGCCGTGCTCGTCTTCTCCGGCGACGGGACGTACAACGAGGCGCTGAACGGCGCGGACGGCGCCGTCCCCTTCGGCTTCCTCCCCGGCGGCGGGACGAGCGTCCTGCCGCGCGCGCTCGGGCTGCCGCGCGATCCCGTCTCCGCAGCCCGCGTGCTCGGCGCAGCCCTCGACGAAGGGCGCATGCGGCGCATCTCCCTCGGAGCCGTGAACGGCCGGCGGTTCTGCTTCTCGGCCGGCGTCGGCTTCGACGGCGAGGCGGTGCGGCGGCTCGACGAGCTGGGCCGCGACCCGGGTGGCGCGCGCCCAGGCGACCTCGCGTTCATGCGGATGGTCACGAAGATGCTGCTCGAGCGGCGCGCGCGCTGGGATCCGCAGCTCGAGGTCGAGGGCTTCGGCCGGGCAGCGTTCGTGCTCGTCGCGAACGGCGATCCGTACTCCTATGCGGGCTCGGTGGCGTTGCATGTCGCCCCTCAGGCCGAGTTTGAGCAGGGGATCGACTTCGTCGCGCCCGAGCGGGTGCGTGCCCGCGACGTGCCCCGGATCCTCCGCTACCTGATCAGGGGCCGGGGCCAGCTGACCGCCGACGACATGCTGAGCGGTCACGACCTCGACCGGATCGTCGTCCGCTGCGACCGCCCGCTGCCGCTCCAGGCCGACGGGGAGGACCTCGGCGACGTCGAGGAAGTCGTCTTCGAAGCGCGGCGCGATGCCGTCTCGGTGCTGGTCTGACCGGGCTTCGACCCTCCCTCAGGTAGCTTTGCGCCCGCATGGCGGCCACTGACGCCCCCCGGCGCTTGGATGCCGATTCCGCCCCTGACGGCCTGACGGAAGGCGACCTCCTCGAGCTGTATCGCCGGATGGTGCTCCTGCGCACCTACGACGAACGCTCGGTCGTCCTCCACCGGCAGGGCCGCATCGGCACCTACGCGATCACCTGGAACCACGAGGCGATCCAGGCGGGCGCGACCTTCGCCCTCACCGACGACGACTGGATCTTCCCGTCGTACCGCGAGTCGTCGATCGGGCTCGTTCGCGGCATGCCGGCCGAGACGATCCTCCAGTGGTGGCGTGGTCATCCGGCAGGCTGGTGGAGCCCCGCCGACTGGAACGTCGCGTCGATCTGCGTGCCGATCGCGACGCATGTCCCACATGCGGCCGGACTCGCCTGGGGCAAGAAGCTGCGTGGCGAGGACACGGTTGCGATGGCGTTCTTCGGTGACGGAGCGACGAGCGAAGGTGCCTTTCACGAGGGCGTCAACTTCGCCGCCGTGATGGACGCGCCGGTCGTCTTCATCTGCAACAACAACGGCTGGGCGATCTCGACGCCGGTCGAGGCGCAGACGCGCGCGGCGACGCTCGCGGACAAGGCGATCGGCTACGGCATCCCGGGCGTACGCGTCGACGGCCTCGACGTGCTGGCTGTGTACGGGGCTGCGCGTGAAGCCGTCGAGCGTGCCCGCGCAGGTAACGGCCCGACCTTGATCGAAGCGGTGCACTATCGCGCGGCGCCACACGCGACCGCCGACGACCCGCGCGCCTACATCGATCT
>JACDGR010000012.1 GCA_013821525.1 Actinomycetota bacterium | reverse complement strand
GCGCCAAGGCGCTCGACCAGAGCGCCGCGGCTCCGAGCGTCAGCGCGAGCTGGAACGCGCCGCCCGTCCAGTAACCGTCCCAGAAGTAGTCGTCGTGGATCACCTGCGGCGCGATGCACGCGAGATTCGGATGGCCGAGGTGCGCGAGCTGCCACTGCACGAGCCCGCCGTAGCTGCGTCCCCAGGTCCCGATCCGGCCGTTGCACCATGACTCACCTGCGGCCCAGGTCAGCGTGTCGTGAGCGTCGATGCCGTCCTTCTCCCACGCGGTGAAGTGCCCCTCTGACTCGTAGCGACCGCGAACGTCGACGACGGCTGCGGCGTACCCGCGCTGCGCGAAGTAGACGCCCCAGGAGATGAAGCGCTCGCGCGTCGACTCGTACGGCGTCCACTGGACGATCGTCGGGAGCGGGCCGTGACCAAGCGGCAAGTAGACGTCCGCCGACAGCGTGATCCCGTCCTGCATCGGTACGCGCTGGTCGTGAAGGAGCCTGACGTCGTTCACACGGGCTCAGGCATGCCGTGCGGGTGCGTGTACGGCTCGGGAATCTGCGTTCCCGCGAAATGACACGCTGCCAGGTGGCCGCTGCCGTGTGGCTCCAGCGGGGGCTCCACCTCCGCACAGACCGGCTGCGCGAGCGGGCAGCGCGTGCGGAAGCGGCAGCCGCTTGGCGGGTTCATGGGGCTCGGCACGTCGCCGCTCAGGACGATTCGCTGCCGGCGGCGTCCGACCTCCGTGGTCGGGATCGCCGAGAGGAGCGCCTGCGTATAGGGATGCAAAGGGCGCGCGAACAGGTCGGCGACGTCGGCGAACTCGACGACCTTCCCGAGGTACATCACGGCGACGCGGTCGGAGATGTACCCGACGACCGCCATGTCGTGCGCCACGAAAAGATAGGTCAGGCCGAACTGCTGCTTGAGCTCGACGAGCAGGTTCAGCACCTGCGACTGGATCGATACGTCGAGCGCCGAGACGGGCTCGTCCGCGACGATCAGCTTGGGTTGCAGCACGAGCGCGCGGGCGATCCCGATCCGCTGGCGCTGACCGCCGCTGAACTGGTGCGCGTAGCGCCCGAGCGTGTAGGACGGAAGGCCGACGCGCTCGAGCGTCTCCGCGACGCGGTCTGCGCGCTCGCTTCGCTTGACACCGTGAATGGCGAGGCCCTCGCCGACAAGGTCTCGCACGCGCAGGCGCGGGTCGAGAGAGCCGACGGAGTCTTGGAAGATGATCTGCATGTCGCGGCGTTGCTCTTTCAGCTCGCGCCTGGAGAGAGCGGTGACGTCGACTCCGTCGAAGCGAATCGTCCCCTCGGTCGGCTCGATCAAGCGCAGCAACGTGCGACCGAGCGTCGACTTGCCGCAGCCGGACTCGCCGACGAGGCCGATCGTCTCTCCACGGCGCACCTGGAGGTCGACGCCGTCGACCGCCTGCACGTTCCCGTGGCTCCGGCGCAGAAGCCCGCCGCGCACGGGGAAGTATTTCTTGATGCCGCGCGCGTCGAGCAGCAGATCCTCGGGCAACTCCTCGGCTGCGCTCACGCCTCGACGACCTCCGCCGTGTGCGGAACGCGCGGCCCGTCCTCACAGAGCCAGCACGCCGACTCCTGTCGGCCCACGGGGAAGAGTGGCGGATGCTCCTCCACACAGCGGTCGAAGGCGTACTCGCAGCGCGGCTGAAACCGGCAGCCCTGTGGCCAGTCGACCGGGCTTGGGACGGTTCCGCTGATCACACGTAGCGGCTCCGCCTGCGTCATCCCGAGCAGAGGGATCGACTGCAGGAGCGCCTCGGTGTAAGGGTGCTGCGGAGAGCCGAAGACATCGGCGACAGGCCCCCGCTCGACGACGCGGCCCGCGTACATCACGACGACGTCGTCGCACATCTCCGCTACGACACCTAGATCGTGCGTGATCAGCAGGATCGCCATACCGAGCCGCTCGCGCAGCTCGCCCATCAGCTCGAGGATCTGCGCCTGGATCGTCACGTCGAGTGCTGTCGTCGGCTCGTCGGCGATCAGCAGCTTCGGGTTGCACGCGAGCGCGATCGCGATCATCACGCGCTGCCTCATGCCGCCCGACATCTGGTGCGGATAGTCCTTGGCGCGCCGCGCAGCCTCGGGAATCCCGACGAGGTCGAGCATCTCGACCGCGCGCGCATGCGCCGCCTTCGCGCCGATGCTCTGGTGCGAGCGCACCGCCTCCGCGATCTGGTCGGCGACGGAGTAGACTGGGTTCAGCGAGGTCATCGGCTCCTGGAAGATCATCGAGATCTCGTTGCCGCGAATCCGTTCCATCGCCTTCTCGTTGACCTCGGCAAGGTTGCGCCCGTCGAAGACGATTCGGCTCTCCTCTGAGATGTGGCCGGGTACCTCCACGAGTCGCATGACCGACAGCGCGGTGACGGACTTGCCACTCCCCGACTCGCCGACGACACCGAGCGTCTTGCCGGGCTGGATCTCGAAGTCGACACCGTCCACGGCGCGGATCGCGCCCCGGTCGGAGTCGAACCAGGTGCGCAGGTTCTCGACGCGGAGCAACGGCTCCGTCATGACGAGATCGGCGCGACCGCGATATGCGCCTCGAGGGCGGCAACGATCGTGGCGCGGTCGCGGGTCTGGAATGCGGAGAGAAGGTGCTCATGCTCGTCGGCGATCCGCTCCAGATTTCCCTGGCGTCCGTACCGGTAGAAGTAGGCGCGGATTCGCGGGGCGATCGAGCCCCAGACCTGCGCCGTGTGCGGCTGGTTTGCGCGCTCGAGCATCAACTCGTGAAAGCGCATGTCCGCCTCGACCGAACGGGCGACGTCCGCTGTCTTTCCCGCCTCACGCATCTGCCAGATCTCCTTCGCGAGCTCCGCGAAGTCGTCGTCGCCCATCAGGTTCGCAGCGATCGGGAACGTGAACCGCTCGAGTACGAGCCGCACGGGAACGAGGACCTGCTGCACCTCCTCATCCGAGACGCCCAACACGACCGCGCCTCGGTACGGGTAGGAGACGGCGAAGCCCTCGTGGACGAGCTGTCGAAGAGCCTCGCGAACCGGGCCACGACTCGTGTTCAGGTCGCGCGCGATGCGATCCTCGATGAGGCGCTCACCGTCCGCGAGCTCGCCGCGGAGGATTGCGCCGCGGAGGGCCTCGACGACGGCTTCGCTGCGGGTAGCGCGGCGTTCGCCGGAGAGATCCTCGACCAGGTGCAGCGGGGGAGCGATGGCGCTGCGATCAGTCATTGTTGACAATCTCCGGATGGTTGACAATCTTGGGGAACGGGCCTAGTCTACAGCCCTTCTTGCGGATCTCAAGGGTCGATACCACGGCGGTTCGGGTTCCTCTGCAGGAGCCGCTGAAGTGGACCGGCGGGATCCGTGAGTCGGCCTCCGGCCTGATCGTCGAGCTGCATACCGACGAGGGCCCGGTCGGGGTCGGAGAAGCACCCGGGCCGACACTTCCCGCGATCCAGACGATCATCGATCGCGAGCTCGGCCAGTTCCTCGTCGGGCAGGACCCGCTGCGGATCGAATGGCTCGTCCATCGGATGGAGGAGTACTCGCGTAACTGGGCGGGCGTCGCCGCGTACGCAATTGCGGGTCTCGAGATGGCGCTCTGGGATCTGAAGGGCAAGATCCTCGGCGCCTCTGTGGCGGAGCTGCTCGGCGGCTACTGCCGCGAGGAGGTTCCGGTAATCGGCTACCTGTTCATCGACGAGCCCGAGGCTGCGGCGCAGAAAGCAGCCGACTTCGTCGAGGCGGGACACACCGAGCTGAAGCTGAAAGTCGGACGTAGCCTTAGCCAGGACTTCGACACGCTGGCCGCGATCCGCGACCGGGTCGGCTTCGACGTCAAGATTCGGATCGACGCGAACATGAACTGGAGCGTGCCGGCCGCGATCAAGTGGATTCGGGCCCTCGAGCGGTTCGACCTGCAGTACGTCGAGCAGCCCGTGCCGGACTTCGACCTCGAAGGCATGGCCCAGGTTCGGCGAGCCGTGTCCGTGCCGATCGCCGCGGACGAGGCCTGCACGTCGGTGCGCTCTGCCCTGGCGCTGATCAAGGCCGATGCATGTGACGTCTTCGTCGTCTACCCCTCTGAGGCCGGCGGCCTCACTCGTGCCGCGCAGATCGCGTCGCTTGCAGCCGCTGCCGGCAAGTGGTGTGCGATCGGCAGCTGGGCAGAGCTCGGCGTGGCGACGACCGCCAACGCGCACCTCGTTGCTTCGAGCTCGTGCTTCGCATTCGCGAGCGACACCCACTATCCACTTCAACTCGAAGACGTCCTAACCGATGCCGTCGCGATCGAGGACGGCGCGATCACTGTTGGTCACGATCCCGGTTTCGGGGTCACGCTCGACCGGGAATCGATGGCGTCGCTCGCGGCGCTCGAGCTTCGGGAATCACCGTTCTACGACGACATCCACGGCGATGCCCCCAGCGTCGGCCAGATCCTCTAGTAATCCGTCAGGCAAGGAGGGAAGGTCAATGTCCGAAAAGTCGAACGACGATTCGATCTTCGAAAACCCGATCGACCGTCGCGAGCTCCTCAAGCGGGGCGGCGCGCTCGGTGCGGCCGCGGCCGCGGCGGGCGCGCTCGGAGGTCAGGCAGGCGCGGCCATCAACAAGGTTGCGCGACACAGCGCAAAGCCCAAGAAGGGTGGCCATGTCACGTGGGCGCTCGAGCAGGACCCGGGCCACATCGCGCCGTTCGGGGGCACGCTGACGATGACGCGCACCGCACAGGAGCCGATGTACGAGTCGCTCCTACAGTGGGACAAGAACCTGAACATCCAGCCCGCCCTCGCGACCGGGTACACGGTCATCGATAAAAAGACGATCGATTTCCACCTGCGGAAGGGCGTGAAGTTCCATAACGGCAAGGAACTGACGGCCGACGATTGCGTCTACTCCTTCGCCCAGCAACTTAACCCGCCGCTTCCTGGCAGCATCGCCACGGTCGGGCAAGTGCCAGCGATCGACTCCACCGAAGCACGGGGCAAGTACACCTTGCGGATGCATCTTAAGGCTCCGGACGCCCGTATTTATGGCTTCCTCGCCTGGCAGCGCTATTCAGCGATTGTCCCGCGCGACATGTATCAAAATCTCAATGCTGCAACGCAGGGCATCGGTACCGGGCCGTACAAGCTTGACGGCTCGTACGTCCCGAACGACCACCTCAGCTACGTACGCAACACCGCGTACTGGAACCCAGCACTCCCGTACCTCGACGCGATCAACTATCGGATCATCACGGACGAGCAAGCCCGCATCGCGGCCCTTCGCGCGGGTGCGATCGACGGTGCGACTCTCACCGTCGATTCTGCGAACTCGCTCAAGGGGCAGAGCAACCTCCACGTCCTGAAGGGTCTCACGGCCGCGTTCCGCGAACTTCAGATGACGATCAAAGCCGGTGAGAACAAGCCGTGGGCCGACAGGCGAGTCCGCCAGGCCGTGAACATGGCGATCAACCGTCAGGACATCATCAACAAGGTCTACAACGGCGAGGGTCAGTACAGCGGCCACGTCGCGGCCGGCTACGGCCCTTGGGTGATCCCCCAGGCCGAGCTCAAGGCGAAGTGGGAGAAGTACGACCTGCCGACCGCGAAGAAGCTGATGGCGGCAGCCGGTTTCTCGAAGGGCTTTGACGTAAGCCTTTCGACGTTCTCGACACCGCTCGACTTCCCGGCGATCGCGACGTTGATCAAGAGCCACCTCTCGAAAATCGGCATCAACGTCAACATCGTTCCGCAGGATCCCGCGTCCTTCGGCGCCAACAACGGCAAGGGCGCATTCGAGTGGGATCTCACAGCACGCGGGATGCGTGGCGATGTCGACGGCTACGTCGCTGAGTTCAACCCGACGGGCGCTCTCGGTAAGACTGTCTACAACACCTGGTTCAACGGTTACACCAACAAGCGGATGTGGAAGCTCGTTGGGAACGGGCGGATCACGCTCGACACCAAGAAGCGGCTGCCGATGTATCAGGAGCTCGACCGCTTGCTGATGACCGAGCTGATCGAAGTTCCGCTGATCTCGGTCAACAAGTACCAGGTCGTGAACGCGAAGCTGCATGACATGTATGTCGCGTTCACCGACTTCAATACCGGGCTCGTCCGGAACGCCTGGATGGGGTAGCGATGTCGGAGGGGCAGCGCGTCGCGTCGCGCTGCCCCTCCCCTTGCCTCGCATGCCGCGCTTTCTCCTCAACCGGCTAATCTCGATGTTCGCGACCGTGTTTGCGGTCTCAATCGTCGTCTTTCTCATGGTCCGCTTCTTGCCGGGAAACGTCGTCGACGTGCAGTTCGGCGGCGACGCGACGGCGACCCCCGGGGCGCGGTTGGAAGCCGCGAAGAGGCTCGGTCTCGACGGGTCCTACGCTCACCAGTACTGGGTCTGGATCTCGCGAATCTTCCACGGTGACCTCGGTAAGTCACTCCTCACCCAGCGCTCGATCGCCGAGATCTTCGGCAGCGCGCTTCCTGTGACGATCGAGTTGATCGTGCTTGGCCTCGCGATCGCGGTCAGCGTCGCCATCCCGCTGGGGGTCATCTCGGCGGTGAGGCGTAACAGCGCGAGCGACTACGCCTCACGCGTCGGCGGACTGATCGGCCTCTCGATTCCGAATTTCTGGCTTGCGACGCTCTTGTTGATTTTCTTCTCGCGCGTCTTCCACTGGGTCCCTCCACTGCAGTATGTGTCTCTCTTCAAGCATCCCTGGGAAAACCTGCAGGAATTCTTCATGCCTGCGGTCGCAATTTCAGTGTTCACGCTCGCGATCGTCATGCGCATGGTGCGGGCGACGATGCTCGAGGTGCTGAACCTCGACTACGTACGCACCGCACGAGCGAAAGGTGTGCCACGTTGGCGGGTGCTGCGCAAGCACGCACTAAGGAACGCGCTCATTCCGGTAGTAACGGTGGTCGGTTTCGAGGTGGGCGTGCTGATCGGCGGCGCCGCAATCGTCGAGATTATTTTTGGACTGCCGGGCGTTGGGTTCACGCTGCTAAACGCGATCTCCAACCGCGACTATCCAGTGATCCAAAACGCAACGCTCCTCATCGCGACGGTTTTCGTCGTCGCGAACACGCTGGTCGATCTGATTTACGGTTGGCTCGATCCTCGGATCAGCGTCACATGACGGCTGCAAGCGCAAACGCGGGTTGGCACGCCGTCCCACGGCGGAAGCTGATCCCGGCGCGCTGGCGCAACCCGATCGGACTCGTCGGCGCTGCCATCGTTTCTCTCTGCATTCTCACAGCGGTACTCGGACGGTTCATCTGGACGAATGATCCGAACGACCCAATTTCCAATCGCCTAGAAGCGCCAAGCTGGGCCCACCCATTCGGCACCGACGACCTCGGCCGCGACACCTTGGCTCGCATCATCCATGGTTCGCAGGTCTCACTCGAGGTGGGGCTCGTCGCGATCTCGATCGCCCTCGTGGTCGGAACGCTGATCGGCCTCCTCGCGGGATACTTCGGGGGGTTTCTCGACCTGGCGTTGATGCGAATCATCGACATCCTTTTCGCGTTCCCGGGCCTCGTGCTCGCGATCGTAATCGCGGGCCTTCTCGGCGCGAGTCGCCGCAACGCGATGCTCGCGATCGGGGTCATCATCATCCCCGCGTTCGCCCGCGTCGTGCGCGCCGCTGTCCTGGAGGTGATGGGCTTCCCGTTCATCGAGTCGGCGCGTGCCCTCGGTGGCGGGCACCTTCGGATCATGCTACGCCACGTCCTCCCTAACGTCATTGCGCCGCTGATCGTGCTCACGACGCTGTACTTCTCGACGGCGATCCTCACTGAGGCCGCCCTCTCGTTTCTTGGCCTCGGCACACAACCGCCCGAAGCCGCGTGGGGGAACATGCTGCAAACGGCACGCAGTTACATCGACCAGAGCATCTGGATGTCGATCTTCCCCGGCCTCGCGATCATGGTTGTGGTGCTCGGGTTCAATTTCCTCGGTGACGGACTGCGGGACGTACTGGATCCGCGTGTCGGTGGCGGCGTCGGCGACGTCGCTACCAAGAAGTAGATGACCGACCTCCTCGTTCGCGACGGGTGGATCGTCGACGGGAGCGGAAAGCCTCCGTTCCGCGGGGACGTCGCGATCGCGAACGGAAGGATCGAGCATGTCGGCCCGGTGAACGGCCATCGCGCCACCCGGGTGATCGAGGCGGCGGGCCGCGTCGTCTGCCCCGGGTTCGTCGACCCCCATAGCCACTCCGACTGGTCGATCCTCGCGAACCCGACCGCCGAGAGCACGATCCGGCAGGGTGTGACGACGGAGGTCGTCGGCAACTGCGGCTGGACGTACGCGCCGGTCACCGAAGCGTCGCAGCACTTCATCGCCGCGCGCATGCACATGTTCGCCTACGACGGACCGATCGACTGGTCGTCCTTCGCAAGCCACCTCTCCTGGCTGTCCCGTCAAGGGCACAGCCAGAACCTGGCGTGGTTCGTCGGGCACAACACCGTGCGCTACGCCGCGGGCGTGTTCTCGCCCCTTGCGACCGAGCAGGAGATGAGGGCCATGGAGGGCTTCGTGCGCGAGGCGATGCATGCGGGCGCGCTCGGCCTCTCAACTGGGCTCGAGTTCAATCCGGGGCGTCTGGCGCCGACCGAGGAGCTCATTCGGCTGAACCGAGTGGTCGGCGAGTACGGCGGGTATTACACGAGCCATATTCGCAACCGCGATACGGAGCTCCAGGCGTCGATTGAGGAGTTCCTGCAGATCATGCGCGAGGGCGGGACGAGCGGCGAGATCTCGCATCTCAACGTCCGCAACCGGACGGGTGCGGCGCCTGGGGCGTGGCAGCGCGCGGTCGACACGATGCAGACCGCTCGCGAGGTCGAGGGACTCGATGTGCTGGCGGACACGACGCCCTTCCGCGACGGGCTCGGACAGATGGCCGGGATCCTGCCGCAGTGGGTGATGGACGGCGGGCCTGTACAGGCGTGCGTGCGATTGCGTGACGAAGCGGTGCGCGCACGGCTGCGGAACGAATGCGATCGCTACTGGCGCTTCATCCACCGCGGCGAGTGGCACCGCGCGCGCCTCCAGTCCTCGCAGGAGTTCCCCGAGCTCGAGGGCAAGGACTTCAACGAGATCGCTGCGCTGATGGGTAAGGATCAGTGGGATTGCTACTTCGACATCCTCGCCGCCTCCGGCGAGGCGCTCGAGAGCATCCTGCTGATCGGTGAGCTCTTTACAGACGAGCACCTGACGGAGATGATCACGCATCCCCTCATCTCACTCGGAGTCGACGGCTTCACGAGCGCGATCAACAGTCCGCTCGCCGCCGTCACCGCTCATCCCGTCTGCTTCGCCGGTCACGTGCACTACCTCACACGCCACGTCGGCGAGTTGAAGTCACTCTCGCTCGAGGAAGCGATTCGCAAGATGACCTCCATGCCGGCCGAACACTTCCGGCTGCGCGACCGCGGTCGCCTCGAGGCCGGGCGTGCGGCCGACGTCGTAGTCATCGACCTGGATCAGCTGGAGGACGGCTCGACGCTGCAGGACCCAGTCAACTACGTGCGCGGGGTCGACCACGTGCTCGTGAACGGCGTACCCGTCGTCGCAGACGGCGAGCATACGCGCGCGAAGCCGGGCAGGCATCTCTCACGGGCGTAGGCGAGCCACCCCGCGACCGGTGCTCACGCGCACAGCCATGAGCGATCTTGCGCTCGACCTACGCAGCGACGCGATCACGCTGCCGACCGAAGAGATGTGGGAGGCGATGAGGAGCGCGCGCCTCGGCTGGGCGCACGCCGGAGAGGATCCGAATGTGAGCGAGCTCGAGGCGGAGGCCGCCGCCCTCGCGGGGAAGCAGTCCGCGCTGCTCCTCCAGTCGGGTTCGCTCGGCAACCTCCTCGCGTTGATGACGCACGCGCGCCGCGGCGACCAGGTGATCCTCGACGGCGCTTCCCACATCGCCTGGAGCGAGGAATGGGGAATCGCGCACGTCTGCGGTCTCTTCCCGCGGCTCGTCGAGAGTGTCGACGGACGGATGAATCCTGATCGGGTGCGGGACGCAATCGACCGGGCGTGGTTGGGGCATCTACCGCAGACGAGTCTCGTGTGCCTCGAGAGCTCCCACAACTTCTCAGGCGGGGTGGCGCTCGGAGCCGCGTATCTCGGCGCGATCGCCGCCATCGCGCAACAGCACGGCGCCCGAACGCACCTGGACGCCGCGCGGATCTTCAACTCGACGGCGGCGCTCAACGAAGACCCGCACGTGGTGATGGCTCCGTTCGACAGCGCCGTCTTCAACCTGAACAAGAGCCTGAGCGCGCCGGGCGGCGCTGTTCTCGTCGGCAGCGAGGATTTCATCGGCGGAGCGCGTATCAACCTGCGACGTGTCGGCGGCAGTCCCGGCCACCAGGCCGGGATCCTCGCGGCCGCCGGCCTTGTCGCACTGCGGACGATGATTCCCCAAGCCGCAGTCGACAACCGCCGTGCGCGCGAGCTTGCGTCACGGCTCGACGCTGTCGACGGCGCATCGGTCGACGTCGCGCTCGTCCAGATGAACATCGTGCGCCTTCACGTCGATGACGCGCAACGAGTAGCAGCCGAGCTCGAGCGTCGCGGCTTGCGGACGATGGTGCTCGCAATGGACGAGCTGCGGCTCGTGACCCACCGGCACGTCACCGACGACTCGCCCGCCCGGGCCGCGGCCATTCTCGAGGAAGCGATCGCCTCTTCGAGAAACGCTGGGCTCACCGGCGACCTGTAGGCGGCGTGCTAACCCAGCGGCGCGCCGTCAACGCAGCTGCCTCCGACGCCCGCGGAGCGCGAACGGAAGTGCCGAAGCGTATGAGCCTCCACCGCTGACAGCGAGCCTGACCCACCCCACCAGCGAGGTCAGGACGGCGATCGTCCCGGCGACGAAGAAGGCGAGGCGCGTTCCGCCGATCGAGACGAGCCAGCCGGCGAAGACCCCGCCAACCGGCGCGCCGCCGAGAAACGCCCAGAAGTAAAGGCTCGCGGCACGGCCACGGAGGTGCTCGGGCGCCTCGAGCTGGATAGCGGTCAGGGCGGTCGCTCCCCACTGGATGTAGAAGAAGCCGGTGAGTATGAGAAGCGCACAGACGACGAGCAGCGAGGTCTGCGGCGCGAGAACCAACTCGAGCACGCCGTAGCCGAACGCGCCGATCAGGAAGTAGCGCAGGCTGTTGCCGCCGCGCCGCGCCGACGCCAGCGCCCCGACCAGAGCGCCGAGACCGAACATCGCGGCGATCAAACCGAAGGTCTGTGCGCCGGAGCGCAGCGTCCGATCGGCGAGGAGCGGAAAGAGCACGTTCAGGTTGAAGCTCAGGGTCGAGAGGACGAGCACTCCGAAGAAGGCAATCCCGGCGCGGGCCGAGCCGACGACGTAGCGCAGTGCGTCGAGCGCCCCGCTGAGTACCGAGGTGGCCTCGTTGCGTGGTGCGACGTACAGCTTGGTCGCGTCGACCGCCACGAGCGCCAGCAGTTCGGCGAAGAAGCTTCCGGAGTTGATCGCGAACGCGACGCCGGTGCCCGCAAGGGCGACGATGCCGCCGCCGATCGCAGGCCCGACGACGCGCGCCGTTGTCCCCAGGCTCGAGTTGAGCCCGATCGCGTTCGGCAGGTCCTCAGGCCCGACCATCTGGAAGACGAGCGCATGCCGGGCCGGGCCGCCGATCGACTGGGCGATGCCTTGCAGCACCGCGAGCGCGTAGATCTGCCAGACATGGATCCACCCCGACAGCGTCAGGATGGCAAGCGCCGCCGAGATCGCGAGCTGCCCGGTTTCCGTCGCCAGCGCAACTCTGCGTACTTCGTACCGGTCGAGGATCGACCCGATGAAGAGCCCGAGCACGGTAATGGGCAGCAGTTGCGCAAGGGCGAGCGCTCCGACTGCGACGGGAGAGTGGGTCAGCTCGAGAACGAGCCAGGACGCAGCGATCTGCTGCACCCACGTGCCGGTGAAAGAGATTGCCTGACCCGCGAAATAGAGACGGTAGTTCCGATGCCGACGGACGCTTGCGAAGGTCCGATGGCCGAATCTCACAGGAGCGCTGAAGCCTCGATCGGCTGACCGACCGTGAAGACGCCGTCCCCGGCTTCGGTCGCAGGCGTCGCGCGTATGCAGGCGAGCACGCCGTCGAGCGGTGCTTCGAGAACCGTCGGCTCGCGATCGATGCGATCCGGGAACCAGAGGCGTGCAACCGGCTCGCCTGCGGAGACCTCGGCTCCGGGCTCTATCAAGCCCTCGAAGATGCCGTCCTCGTCGGCCATCACATAATTCGCCGGATCGCGCCCGTCGAGAATCGTTGCCTCGGGGAGGCCGAGCGATGCCCGCGTCTGTACGTCGCCTACGAGCACGCCGACGTGACGAAGCACATTCGTGAGCCCGCTCCACGCGAGCTCGTGGACCGGCGCCGGAACGCGACCGCCGCCGCCGAGCTCGGTCGTGATCACGATCTTCCCCTGATCTTCCGCCTCGACGGGGAGCAGGCCGTGGCCGTTGACATCGATGTAGAGGAAATGGAAGTCCGAGTTCCAGGCCTGCATTCCCTCGAGCATCGCCTTGCGCTGCGCCTGGTCGTCGACGACGTGCATGTGCGAGCACGGGAGAAACCAGGCCGTTCGACCTCCGGAGTGCATGTCGATCACGACGTCGGCTGCCGGGAAGAGCACGCGCGTGAAGTAGTCCGCGAGCTGCTCGTTCGGCGGGCCGCTCGGCGAGCCGGGGAATGAGCGGTTGAAGTTCGCGCCCGACGGCCACATCCGCGTGCAGCTCTTCGATGCGGCCGTCGAGATGACCGGGATCACGATCAGCCGCCCCTGCACCTCTTCAGGGCGTATCTCCTGGATTAGCCGGAGGCACGCGATCTGGCCCTCGTACTCGTCCCCGTGATTCCCGCCCGACACGAGAACGGTCGGGCCATCGCCATCGCCATTGCCGATCGTCGCGATCGGAACGAAGCTCGCACCCCAGCCCCCCGTGTTCGTGATCTTCGGGAACTGAAGCCGTCCCAGTTGCCGGCCGGACTGCGACAGGTCGATCGTGCAGCTGACCGCGGGAGCAGTCACGCCGAGGCCTGGAGCACTGCTGCGACCGCCGCTTCGGTGCCTTCCAGCAGCCGGTCGACATCCTCGTCCGTGTGTGCGTACGAGAAATGGGACCGCTTGAGATTCAACGGCAATTCGAAGATGCCGTGCTTCATCAGCTCGCGGCGATAGCCAACGAACATGTCGACGTCGTTTGCGAGGAGGTCGTCGTAGCTGCGCACGTCACCCTCGAGGAAGTACGTCACGAAGACCGACCCGTAACCGCTGACCACAACTGGTACGCCGAGCCGCTCGTAGAGCGCTGTCAGTCCTTGCCGGGCGCGGTCGCCGAGCGCGAAGACGTGCTCGTGGACGGGCTCGCGCTGTAGCTTGTCGATCGTTGCGAGCGCCGCAGCCGCAGTCGGAGGGTGGCCGTTGAACGTACCGGCGAAGAACGCAGGCCGACCGGGTGTCGTCGAGAAGAGCTGCATCAGCTCGGACCGGCCGCCGAGCGCGGAGATGGGCCACCCGTTCCCCATCGCCTTACCCATCGTCGTCAAATCCGGCAGCACGCCGCAGATCGACTGATATCCCCCGAGCGCGTGCCGAAAGCCGGTGATCACCTCGTCGAAGATGAGGACTGTGCCGTGCGCGTCACAGAGCTCGCGCAGCCGCTCGAGAAACCCGGGCTGCGGGAGCACGGCGCCGATATTGTGTGGGATCGGTTCGAGGATGATCGCTGCAACGTCGTGTCGACAAGCGCATGCTCGACCTCGTCGGCGTCGTTGAAGCGGCAGACGATCGTCGCCTCGGTGACCTCGGGAATTCCTCCCTGCGAGATCGGGTCGCGCCGGCCGATGTTCTCCGGCAGCGAGATCACGTTCATCGCGACCGCGTCGTGCCAGCCGTGGTAGCACCCCTGGAACTTGACGATGTGCCGCCGGCCGGTCGCCGCACGAGCGACACGGATCGCGTGGAAGGTCGCCTCGCTGCCCGTCTCCGTCAGGAGCACCTGCTCCACCGACGGCACGAGGTCGACGATGCGCTCGGCAAGCTCGACCTCGATCTCTGTCACCCCGAGGCCCATCAGGCCCGTCGTGCGCGCCGTAGCGGCCACGGCAGCGTCGACGTCGGGGTCGTTGTGCCCGAGGAGGGGCGGCCCGAACGCGGCGTGGTAATCGGTGTAGGTGTTGCCCTCACCGTCGGTGAACGTCGACCCGCTCGTCGCGGCGATGACGAGATCCTCGAGTCCTGGCACGCGCCGCTGGCCGCTGTTGACCCCGCCAGGGATCACTGCTGCCGCGCGCGCTGCGAGACCGCCCGAGGCTGTGTCGCTCTTTGCTGTCACTGCCATCTTCGTCTCCTTTATCCGACGCGGAAGCGCTCGAGAACTTCTTCGTCCAGCGTGACGCCGAGCCCGGGGCCGGTCGGGACGAGGATCGTGCCGTCCGCCTCCACCGGCAGCCGTTCCTGCGTCAGCGTCTGGTTGATGGGTGTGTCCGCGACGCAGTACTCCTGAAAGAGCGCGTCGGGAAGCACCGCGTTGCAGTGGAGGGACGCCGCCTTGATGATCCCGCTCTTCCAGGCATGCGGCACCGTCTCGACGCCGCGGCCGCGCGCAAGCTCCGCGATGCGCAGGAGCTCGGTGATCCCACCACAGCGAGTGACGTCTGGTTGAACGAGGTCGACGTGACCACGCTCGATCAGCTCACGGAAGCCCCACACGGTCGTGTCCTGCTCGCCTGCGGCGACGCGAATCTCGACGGCGTCCGCGAGCTCGGCGTAGGCCTCGTACTCGTCCGGCTCGAACGGCTCCTCGAGCCAGAAGATTCCAAGCTGTTCCAGCTCGCGCGCGACACCGATCGCACGCTTCGCGTCGCTGCCGTACCCGAGGCCCGCGTCGATCAAAATGTCGCAGCTTCCAGCCGCCTCCTTCGCCGCAGTCGCGAGGCGGATGTCGTGCTGCACGTCCTGGCCGAGCGGCCCCCACCCGAGCTTGACAGCGGTGAACCCGTCGTTGCAGAGCGCGCCCACGCGTTCCGCCGTCTCCTCAGGCGTGTCGGGCATCAACATCGAGGCGTACGCACGCACGCGGTCGCGCCTCGCGCCGCCGAGCAGCTCGTAGATCGGCTTTCCCTCGGCCTTGCCCTTGATGTCCCAGAGTGCGATGTCGATCCCTGAAAGCGCGTGCAACGCGATCCCACGGCGTCCGATGTAGATCAGTCCGCGATACATCTTCTGCCACAGACGCTCGACGTCGCGGGGGTCCTCGCCGACGAGCAGGTCGTGGAGGGAGTTCGCGATTGCGTGCGAGCCCGGCGCCTGGATGAGGGCCTGCACGGCCTCGGGCGCCGAATCGACCTCGCCGATGCCCGTGATCCCCTCGTCGGTGTGGACGCGAATCACGAGATCGTCCTGACTCCCGTCGGCGATCGCCCCGTCGAGAGCAGGCTGGCGGAGGACGATGGCCTCGACGTCGGTGATCTTCAACGCACACTCCTTGAGACGATGGCGGGATTGTCAACTATAAGGTGATTTGTCTACAATCGCCAGACCGGTATGGAGTCGCCGATCCATTGCTCGATCGACCTGGACGCGACCGGAAAGCAGGTCGGCAGGCTCGAGCTCCCACGCTCGAACAATACGAGCGGCTGGTCCCACCTCTTCATCCCGATCGTCTCGATCGCCGGCGACGGCGGGCCGACGGCGCTCGTGATCGGCGGCGTGCACGGTGACGAGCCCGAGGGCCAGGTCGCGGCGCTCCGCCTGGCCCGCGAGACGGAGCCCGCAGAGCTCAGCGGTCGGCTGATCGTCGTGCCGTGCGCGTCACCCGAGGCTTCGCGCGCCTACACACGCCTCTGGCCGAGCGGAGCGAACCTCAACCGCTCGTTTCCAGGCGACCCGGAGGGATCCCCCGACGAGCAGCTCGCAGACTTCGTCACCCGCGAGCTGATCCCGCGCGCAGACGTGGTTGTCGACATGCATAGCGGCGGCCGTAGCGGCCTCTGCCCCCCGTGGTCAGAGATGCACCTCGTGGACGACGCAGAGCAACGCGGACGGATGATCGACGCGATGCTTGCCTGGGGCACCGACCACCACTTCGTCTACATCGACATCGCAGGCGGCGGTCTCCTCGTCGGTGAGGCGGAGCGCCAGGGCAAGGTCGTCGTCTCGACCGAGCTCGGCGGCGGCGGCCACGTCACCGCGGCGACGCATCGCATCGCGCAGTCGGGTCTCGCCAATGTCCTCCGACACGTCGGCGTTCTTCGCGGCGCGGTCGTCGAGCCCGGCACCTCACCGATCATCGGCCGCGCGACGCATGTCGACAACTACCTGCTCGCACCCGAGAGCGGGCTCTGGGAGACGTTCGTCGACGTTGGTGACAACGTCGCCGCCGGAGATCCAGTCGGACAGATCCACTTCATCGAGCGGCCCGACCGCGTGCCTGCGGTCGTGCGCGCACTCACAGATGGCGTCGTCTTCGTCGTGCGTGCGATTGCGACGACCGAGCAGGGAGACAACGTGGTCGTGGTCGCGCGGCCGACGACTGTCGAGGAGCTGCGATGAGCCTCCGGGCGGGCGTCGCGCGGGTCGGCATCACGCCCCCGCTCGGGCTGCCGCTCGGCTGCTGGGCCGCGCGAGCGTGCCTGGCGCAGGGCGTGAAGGAGCCCCTGGTCGCCCAGGCACTGGTGCTCGAGGACGGCGGGCGCACCGTGGCGATCGTCACCGCAGACCTGGTCTTTGCCGGTCGCTCGCTGACCGACTCCGTCCGAGACCGCGTGCAGGAGCTCTGCGGCATTGCGCCTGAATGCGTCGTGGTGCACGCGACCCACAACCACAGCGGACCGAGCCTGTCGCGTGGAAGCGGCGTCGCCGGCCTGCGCGACGCGCCCGGCTTCGAGGGGTATGCCGCCGTGCTGCCCGACCTGCTCGCCGGTTGCGTCTACGCAGCCTGGCACCGTCGCGCACCGGCAAAGGCTGGCTCCCGCGTCAGTCGCGCGCCCGGCCTGAACGTGAACCGCGTCCGACACGGGCGCCCTGTCGACGATTCCCTGACCGTAATCCGGGTCGATACGGCGGCAGGCGAGCCGCTCGCGGCCCTCGTCAACTTCACGGCCCACCCGATCACGGTCGGCGGCATCACGACCCAGTGGGACGCCGAGTACCCCGGGCCGCTGCGCGAGGCGTTCGGCAGGTCGGTGCCGGGCGCCGAGTGCATGTTCGTCCAGGGCTGCGCCGGTGACGTGGCGCCGTTCACCGATTGGTGGTTCGGCAACAACGAGGCGAGCCGTCACTCCTACGAGCAGCGAGACGCGCTCGGGCGCGCGCTCGGCGACATCGCCGCTGAGCTCTACGAGTCGACAGCGACCGAGGGCGACTGTCGAGTCGCGGGCGCGTCGCAGTGGCTGGACCTCGGTCGGCGTCGGCACGCCTACTCCGCGGCTGAGCTGGCCGCGGCGGTAGCGGCGCACGGCAACAGCGCCGAAACCGACCTGCCGGAAACCTGGCCCGCCACGGTGCACACGATGACCTCGGCCCAGCAGTTCCCCGATTCGTACATTCGGGGTGCCTATGCGATGTACAGCCACATGCTCGAACATTCGGAGACGCCGGTACGCACCGAGATCCAGGCGATCGCCGTCGGGGACGCGGCAGTCGTGACGAACTCGTTCGAGCTGTTCAACGAACTGGGCACGCGCATCAAGGGGGCAAGCCCGTTCGCGACGACGATCACCGCCTCGTACGCGAACGACTACCTTGGCTATCTGCCCGCCAGCGCAGACCTCGATGCCGTGGCGAATGTGCCGCTCGCAGAGATCGTCGACCAAGACCGCTGGCGCTGGTCCTACGGGATCACGAACTCGAATGTCGAGCGCGGCGAGGTCGACCGGCTCGTCGACGAATCGGTCGAGCTGTTGCAGCGGCTCTACCGCTGATCCGGCTTCGTCCTAAGAGCCCGTGAGCGTCCGGACCGCGGCGACGAGATCGGCCGGCCCGGGCAATGTCGCGAGCTCGAGATCCTTCTGATACGGCATCGGATGCGAGGGCGCGCCGACGCGGACGACCGGTGCGTCGAGATCCCAGAAACAATGCTGTGCCACGTGCGCGGCGATCTCGGCGCCGAAGCCGCAGAACTGCACGGCCTCGTGCGCGACAACGAGCCTGTGCGTCTTCGCGACTGACGTCGCGATCAAGTCGACGTCGAGCGGCACGAGCGTTCGCGGATCGACGACCTCGGCGCTGACGCCTTCCCGCTCCAGCTCCTGCGCGGCACGGAGTGCGTGCGGCACGAGCGCGCCGAGCGCGACGATCGTCACATCACTCCCTTCACGAGCGATACGGCCGACCCCGAGCTGGATCCCGTAGCGCTCCTCAGGGACGGGTGCGGCCTCCCCGAAGAAGAGCAGCTTCTGCTCGAGAAAGACAACGGGGTTGTCGCCGCGAATCGCGGCGGAGAGCATCCCCTTCGCATCGTAGGGCGTCGAAGGCATCGCAACGACAAGACCGGGGATGTGCGCGAAAAGGGCCTCGAGGCTCTGGGAATGCTGGGCGCCGAGCCGCACGCCGCCGCCGGAGACCATCCGGATCACCAGCGGAATGCTCGGGGTGCCTCCCATCATGAATCTGAGCTTTGCCGCCTGGTTCATGATCTGGTCGAAGGCGACGCCGGCGAAGTCGGAGAACTGCAGCTCGACGACTGGACGCAGGCCCGTGAGCGCCGCACCGACGCCGCAGCCCACGAAGCCGCTCTCAGTCAGCGGCGTGTCGCGGATCCGCTCGCTGCCATAGCGCTCCACCAGGCCCTCGGTCGCGCGGAAGATCCCGCCGACCTTGCCGATGTCCTCGCCGATCACGATCACGTCGGGGTCGTTCGCGAGCTCCAGGTCGAGCGCCTCGCGCACCGCGGCGACGAACCCGAGCAGCCGCTCCCCGGGCGGCGGCGGCGGATAGGTCTGCTGGGGTGCCAGCGCTGCGGGCAGCAGGTCGTCGGAGCTCGCATCCTCGTCGGCGAGCGCCTGCTCGATCGCCCCCTCGACCGCGTCGTCGACCTCCGCGCCGATCTTCTCCACCTGCGCGTCGGTGAGCTCGCCCGCGTCGCGCAACACCTGCTCGAACCGCGGCAGCGGGTCTTTCGCCTCCCATTCGGCAACGAGCCGGGGATCCCGCACGTCGGGGAGGTTCGCGCGCATCGAGTGCTGCATCCGGCGGAACGTCTTCATCTCCAGCAGCGACGGCCCCTCCCCCGCCCGCGCGCGGTCGAGCGCGTGCGCAACGGCCTCCTCGACGGCGATGACGTCGTTCCCGTCGACGACTTCGCCCGACATTCCGTATCCCGACGCGCGATCTGCGAGGTCCTCGACTGCGCGCTGCGCGCGCCAGTCGGCGGAAAGGGCGTACTGATTGTTCTCACAGATGAAGACGACAGGGAGCGACCACGTCGCCGCGAGGTTCATTCCCTCGTGCACCGCGCCCTGCCCGGCGGCGCCGTCGCCGAAGAACGCGACGGCCACCTGCCCGCTCTGCCGCAAAGTCGCGGTGAGGGCCGCGCCGCAGGCGTGCGGGATTCCGGCGCCGACGATGCCGTTGCAGCCGAGGATGTCGAGTGAGAGGTCGGCGATGTGCATCGAGCCGCCGAGCCCCTTGCAGTAACCCGTCCGCTTGCCGAACATCTCGGCCATCATCCGGCGCAGGTCGGCGCCGGCTGCGATCAGATGACCGTGCGACCGATGATGGCCGACCAGGTAGTCGGTGTCGCGCATCACCCCCGCAGCGCCGACCGCGATCGCTTCCTGGCCGACGCAGCTGTGCGCTGTGCCGAAGATCGTTCCCTGCGCGAAAAGCTCCGCGGCGCGATCCTCGAAGCGGCGGATCAGCAGCATCAGACGGTACTGCTCGACCAGCGACGGACGATCCGGCGGGCGCGTTTGGGTGACGGCAGCCTCGACGCTCACCGCGGCGGCCGCTGGTGGAACTCGAAGATGTACCCGTCGGGGTCGAGTGAGTAGAGGCTCTTCCCCCCGGCGTTCACGCCCGCTTTCTGCTGGACCGGCCCAGCTGAGCGAAACGCCACCCCTTGCGCGAGCAGGTCGTCGTAGAGGGCATCGATCTCCGTCACGTACACGCAGAAGTGGCCGGTGCCGTAATCGCAGGGGCGCGAGCTGCCGGGGTGTCGTTCGCAGCCCTTGTACTCGATCAACTCGATGTCGACTTCGCCTCCGGGAATGCGGAGCATCGCGATGTCGAGCCCGGCTGCGTCCGGCACGCCGACGATCTCGAGGATCTCCGGTTCCTCGTAGAGGCGGCGCCAGAGCAGTTCGAGACCGACCTTGCCGACGTAGAACCCGAGCGAGCGGTCGAGGTCTGAGACAGTGACCCCTCCGTGCCGCGGCCCGGTGATCGTCCACTCGCTCATACCGTTAACGTACTTGAGATGAGCCGGCTGCTACAGGACCGCGTCGCGTTGGTCACCGGTGCTGCGAGCGGGATCGGCCGCCAGATCGCCGAGCGATTCGCAGGCGAGGGCGCGCGCGTCACCGGCTGCGACCGAGCGGGCGAGGCCATGATCATCTGCGACGTGCGCTCCCCGGCGGAGGTCGACGCCGCGGTCGCGCACGTCGTCGCTACGGAGGGTCGGTTGGACGTGCTCGTCTGCAGCGCAGGGGTGCGGGAGATCGGCGATGTCTACGAGCTCGCGAGCGAAGAATGGGAGAACGTGATCGCCGTCAACCTGAGTGGCACGTTCTACTGCTGTCAAGCTGCGGCGCGCGCCATGCGCGAGACGGGTGGCGGCGCGATCGTGAACATCTCCTCGGTCGGCGGTTTGATCGGGCTCGCCCGCAGACCCGCGTACACAGCTGCGAAACACGGCGTCGTCGGTTTGACCAAGAGTTTGGCGCGAGACCTCGGTCCCGCAGGGATCCGGGTGAACGCGATCTGCCCTGGCTTGATCCGCACTCCGCTGACCGAGCAATACTTCGCCGAAGATGCGTTCGAGGACGGCCTGCGTACGGTCGTTCCGCAAGGGCGGGCCGGGACAGCCGCCGACGTCGCTGACGTCGCGCTCTTCCTCGCCAGCGAGCAGTCGGCTTACGTCAGCGGCGTCGCGCTGACTGTCGACGGAGGCTGGCTGGCCGAGAAAAGCTTCGCGGCCAACGACGCGGCGGCCGAGTCCTTCCTGGGCGACCACCTCGTCAGCTAGATCGCGGCGGAATCGTTCGGGTCAGCGTCGCGTCAAAGCGCTTCGGCGTGCTGGACGATGCCCCCGTCGACGTAATAGGTCGAGCCGGTGACGTACGACGACCGCTCCGACGCGAGGAAGAGCGCCACCTGTGCCACCTCTTCGGGCTTGCCCATGCGCTGCAGCGGCACGATCTGCTGAAGCCGCTCGACTTTGGCGGGATTGGCGAGCGTTGCGGCGTTGATCGGCGTCGCGATTGCGCCGGGTGCGATGTTGTTGACGCGAATCTTGTACGGCGCAAGCTCGAGCGACGCGTTGCGCATCAGCATGCGCAGTCCGCCCTTTGCCGCCGCGTATGGCGTAAAGCCCGGAAAGGGGAAGTCCTCGTGAATCGAGGAGATGTTGATGATCGAGCCGCCGTCGCCACGTCTCATCTGACGGCCGGCGGCCTGCAGACAGAGGAACGGCCCTTTCAGATCGACGGCGATCGTGCGATCCCAGTTCTCCTCGTCGATCTCGAGCAGCGGCTGCGACTGCTCGATCCCGGCGTTGTTGACCAGCACGTCCAGCTTGCCGAAACGGTCGACGACTGACGCGACGAGGGATTCGACGGCGGGCTTCGAAGAGACGTCGGCCTGGAGCGCAACGGCATTGCCGCCATCCCGTTCGATCTTCTGCGCGAGCTCGTCGGCGTCTTTTCCGCTGCTGAGGTAGTTGATCGCCACTGCAGCGCCGTGCTCGGCGAAGAGCTGTGCGATCGCGAAGCCGATCCCGCTCCCCGCGCCGGTGACGATCGCAACCTTGCCTGCCAGCTCGCCGGACGTGCTCGCGCTCATGCAGGTTCGATTCCCCACCTGGCCACGAATGACTCCTCGGGAGCGAGCGTCAGCAACCCCTCGCCGGTCTTGAACGCATTGGGAGCGCAGGTCATCGGCTCGACAGCAAGCGCGCGGCGGGCGACATCGGGCAACGGGTCGCCCGAGAAGAGCATCAGGTGTGTGAAGTGCTCGTCGAGCCAGAGCGTCGTGCCGCCGAACCGGACTCGTGCCAACCCGTCGGCGCCGCGTTCGAGATCGGCGAAGGCGGTGTCGAGCTCGAGCGCGCCGATCGGGCGCGGAACACGAAAGTCGAACTCGGTGCCGGCCACTTGCTCGCGGCCTGTCGGGATCCCACGCTCGTCGGCGAGCAGCCGTACGCGTCCGGGAGCGTGCAGGACGGTGTCGTCGACCGTCGGAGAGACCGAGCTCAGATATGGATGGGCGCCCGCACCGAAAGGACATGCGGCGGCACCGACGTTCTCGGCCGTGATCTCGACCGTGAGCCCACGCTCGTCGAGGTGATAGACGACGGAGAGCGCAAGTAGGTGCGGATACCCGGGCTGCGGGTGCAGCACGTAGGACATCACGACGCGGTCGGGCTGATGAGTGGTGCACGTCCAGTTGACCCAGCGAACGAGACCGTGGATCGCGTTCTGCTTCCCGGGCTCCGACAAGGCCAGCTGCTGGCGCGCGCCGGCGAACTCGTACTGCCCGTCGCGCACTCGGTTCGGCCAAGGCAGCAAGCACTGCCCGCGTCCCGACCGGCAAAGCTCGTCCTCCGCGTAACCGTCGAGCACCTCACGACCACCGCTCGTATAGCGGCGCAGCCCGCCCCCCACCTCGACGACCCACGCACGCTGGTCGCCGAAAGAGATCTCGAACTGGGCGCCGGTCGGCGAGCTCTCCGCCATCAGAGGAGTTCGATTCTACGGTTCGGTGGGACGCGGCCTCGAAGCACCGGCACGCGCCAAACCGGCGCGCCCTCAGGCCCGTAAGACGTTACGAATCGTCATACGGAGAGGAGCTCGAATGGCACGGAAAACTCTGATCTTTGCGTCTCTACTCGTCGCCATCGCCGTCACGGCGACCGCCGCCTTCGGCAAGGGGGCAAGCGCGCCGACACTGAATGGCACCGTCGGCCCCGGCTACACGATCACGCTGAAGCAAAACGGCAAGGTCGTGAAGAACCTGAAAGCCGGCAAGTACACGCTGGTGATCGCCGACAAGGCGTCGATCCACTCGTTCTCGCTCGACGGCCCGCACGGCTACGCGAAGGACTTCACGAAGGTCTCGTTCGTGGGAACGAAGACCTTCACGCTCGACCTCAAGGCGGGGACCTACAAGTACTACTGCCCGCCGCACGAAGCGATGATGTTC
>JACDGR010000272.1 GCA_013821525.1 Actinomycetota bacterium | reverse complement strand
GCATCGTCTTCAGCTCCTCGTTGACTGCCGGGAGCACGATTCGCCGGTGCGCAAACGAATGGAGCACGCGCCCGCCGACCCGGTCGACGAGGTGTGGCTCGATCCAGACACCGCCGTTTGCGATCGCGGCGTAGGCGGCCGCGAGCTGGATCGGCGTGACGGCGATTCCCTGCCCGATCGGCACGTTGCCGATCGTCGACCCCGACCACTGCTCGAGCGGCAGAACCTGCCCCGGGCTCTCACCCGGGTAGTCGATGCCGGTCTTCGTGCCGAACCCGAACTTGTGGATCCAGTCCATCAACGCCGTCGAGCCGAGCTTCTCGGCGATCGTCACCGCACCGACGTTCGACGAGCGCGACAGGATCTGCGAGACGCTCAGTCTCTCGGTGCCGCGCAACTCCGCGTCGTGGATCACCCGGTCTGCGACCGGGATCGAGTACGGAAGCAGGAACGCGGACGACGGCGTGACGATCCGCTGCGAGAGCGCGCCGGCGATCGTCACCAGCTTGAAAGTCGAGCCGGGCTCGAACGTGTCGGTGACCCCACGGTTCCGCTGCAGGGCGAACGACACCTTGTTGGCGCGGTTCGCGTCGTACCCAGGCGCCTGCGCCATGGCGAGCACTGCGCCGGTGCGCGGGTCGAGCACGACTGCATTCGCCGATTTCGCACCCCAGTGCTGAACCGTCTCGCGCAGCACGGCCTCGGCATTCGTCTGAATCGTGTGATCGATCGTCGTGTAGACGTCCTTGCCCTGGCGCTCCGGCGTGGCGCTGACGACGTTGATCGCGCGGCCGAACGGATCGCGGACGATCGTTTGCTGCCCGGGTGAGCCGGTCAGTGACTTGTCGTACTCCACCTCGAGACCGGCGAGGCCCTTGTTGTCGGTTCCTGCGTAACCGACGAGCTGCGAGCCGGTTGCACCCTGCGGGTAAGAGCGCTTCTCCTCCTGGTAGACGTTGACTCCGGCGAAGCCCTTCTTCATGAACGCATCGGCGGCCTTCGAGTCGGCGAACCGTTCGACGTAGATGAAGCCCTTCTTCTTGTCGAGTAGTTGCGGATAGAGGACGTTCGCGTCGGCACCGAGCAACGTGTGCGCGGCGACGGCAATCGCGCGCGCCTGCGTGACCTGGCGCGGGTCGGCGTAGACGGTCGTCGTCTGCTCGCCGATCGCGAGCTGGATGCCCATTCGATCGAAGATCGTGCCGCGGCCCGCAGGGATCGCGATCGACTCGCGGTGCTGTTGCTCGGCCTGCTTGCCGAGTGAGGCGGCGTTCACGCCCTGAATCCAGACCGCCCGGCCGAGCGTGCCGATGAAGATGAGAACGAAAGCTGCGAGCAGCAGGCGGATGCGGCGGTTGGCCTGCTTGTTGGAGCTCACTTCGCGAGGTTGACGTATCCGTACTGGGCTGGATCCTGGTACTCGAGGCCGAATTGCGTCACGGCCCGCGCCTGGATCCGGCCGGAGCGAAGCTGGGCCGAGAGCTGCGACTCGAGCGCTGCGTTCTCGGCGCGCAGCTTCGTCCGCTCCGAGTTCGCGTTGTCGAGCCCGATGTTCAACCTGAGGACGGCCACGTTCACGAATACGACGCCCGCGAGCAGAATCCCGCTGATCGCGATCCAGAGGATTCCGCCACGGGCGCGCGCCTGTGTCTTCCTGCGGGTACGGACTACGGGCTTGGCACGCCTGCGAGGCCGGACGACGGGTTCGGCGACTGCTGCCTGAGCGTGCGAGAGCGATGCCATCAGACCTTCGTCCCCACACGGAGGCGCGCGGACTGGGCGCGCGGATTGCGTGCGACCTCGGCCGCGCCGGGACGAATTGCACGGCGCGGTGTCGCACGCATCGACGGCTCGGAGCCGCACACGCAGACCGGGAAATCGGGTGGGCACGTGCACCCCTGCTCCTGTGCGCGCAGGAACCGTTTGACGATCCGATCCTCGAGCGAGTGGAACGAGATGACGCCGAGCCGGCCACCGGGCCGCAGCATCTCGAGCGCTGCCGGGAGGGCACGTTCGACGGCTCCGAGCTCGTCGTTGACCTCGATGCGCAACGCCTGAAAGACCCGCTTCGCCGGATGACCCTCGCCGAATCGTGCGGGGGCCGGGATCGCTGCCTTGATCGTCTCGACGAGATCGCCCGTGCGCTCGAACGGCTCCTGCTTGCGGCGCTTGGCGATTGCGCGCGCGATCGGTCGCGCGTACCGCTCCTCGCCATAGCGCTTGAAGATGTCTGCGAGCTCACGCTCTTCTGCGTCATTGACGAGCTGGCGGGCGGAGAGCTCCGAGCTCGGATCCATCCGCATGTCGAGCGGCGCGTCGACGGCGTACGAGAACCCGCGCTCGGGACGATCGAGCTGCATCGAGGAGACACCGAGGTCGAGCAGGATCACGTCGGCCCGGACGCCGTTACCTGCGAGCTGCTCGAGCGAGGTCGAGAACTCGCCGTGCAGGAGCCGTGACTTGACGGCGGTCGCATGCCGGAAGCGGTCGAAGAAGGGTGCAACAGTCGGATCGCGATCGATCGCGATCAGCTTGCCGTCGCCCTGAAGGCGCGAGGCGAGCAGTGTCGAGTGCCCGCCTGCGCCGAAGGTCGCATCGACGACGGTCTCGCCCGGGCGCGGGTCGAGAGTGGCGACGATCTCGTCGGCGAGGACGGGGATGTGGTCGGACTCAGTTGGCAAGACGCTCGGCAACATCTTCCGCGCTCCCTTCGGCCTCGTGCAGCTGTTGGCGCCATTTGGCGCGATCCCAGATCTCCAGATGGTCGTGAACGCCGGCGACCGTCACCTCGCGCCCGAGCCCCGCGTGCTCGATCAGCGTCGGGGGCAACACCATGCGCCCCTGGCGGTCGAGCTCGCCCTGGGCGGCGCCGCCGAAGAAGTGGCGGTGCAGCTTGCGCGTCGCCTCGGCGAGCGGGTCGAGCGTCTTCAGACGGCTCACCATTCCCTCCCACTCGTCGCGCGGATACGCGAAGAGGCAGCCGTCGAGGCCCTTGGTGACGACAACACCCTCCTCGAAGGCTGCGCGCAGCTTCGCGGGCAATGTGAGGCGGTTCTTGTCGTCGAGGGAGTGTTCATGTTCGCCGAGCAGCATGGTCCACTGATCCCCACTGTACCCCACTATCTCCCACTTGTAAAGAGCCCGCCCGGGCGTGGCGAGGCCACCTCCGCGCCGCACACGCTCGACCGCGCCGGGGGTTAGAGCACGGCGACGGCGTCGCCGAGGCGAACGAGCCCAGGCTCCGCCACGGCGGCATAGATGCCGAAGGGCAGCGGCTCGGTCGTCTCGAGCTCGCCCCGGTAGGCCGCGAGCGCCTTCAGCGTGTCGAGGTCTGTACGGCCGGTCGCCGGATCCTGCGTCGTGATCACACATCGCCCAATGTGGCCCTGAGGCACGACCACTGCTGCGCCGATCTGCACGCGACGGCCGATCCAGCTGTCCTCCTCGTGCGCGGCGATGCCTTCGACGCCGAAGCTCATCCTGAACCTGCGTGCGTCGACCTCGTCGACACCGAGCACGCCGGCGAGCGCGTGCAACGACGCCGTACCAAGGAGCGATGCGGCGCCGCTACGTCCGCGGTCGGCCGCGCCGTAGGCGGGGGCGACGAGCCGGAGCTCCTTTCCGATCAGATCGGACAGGGCAGCGTCCCAGGGGCCCGGTGCCAACCGGGCCGGCAGCGGATGGCCGTGGAAGATCGTCGTCAGCTCCGCACCGCGCTCGACCTCGGCACGCACTTCGGTGCCGTCGGGCAAACGCATCGACAGGACGTCGGCCTCCTCGTCGTAGAGGCCGTGCACTGTCTGCAGCGGCCCGTTCTTGCCCGTGTCGTTGACGAGCCGGTCGTTCTCGTCGACGAGGTAGAAGCGGCGGTCACCGCGAAGACCGTCCTCCCGCAGCTCGACCTGCTCGACCTGCTCGAGCGCCAACGCCTTCACCGGTGTCAGCGAGATCCACGAGACGCGTGCGCTCATGCCGGAGACGTTAGCTGCGCGCTGTAGGGCCCCCGCCCCGTGATCACTGCTGCACCTGCGCGCGCTGCAAGGTCGAGCGCCGCGGGTAGCGCGTCGCCGCGCGCCAGGCCGACGAGGAGCGCGGCCGCGAACGAGTCGCCCGCGCCGTACGCGTCGGAGATCGCGGCAGGCGGCGCGACCGCCTTGAACCGCTCGCCGTTCACCGTTCCTCCGGCGGCGCCGTCGGTGAGCACCACGACCGCCGCCTCGACCGCGTCGTCGAGCCGCTCGCCCTCGTCGTTCAGGCTCCCGACGAGGAGATCGAGTTGCACGTGAGCGGCCGCAAGCGTCGGCCCTTCCCGCAACGTGGCGGCAAGCAGGCGCGCCGAGCGGGCAGAACGCAGCGCCTCGACGTCGCCTGAGACGAAGAACACTGCGTCGTACCCGTGCAACGGCAGCGGGCCTTGCGGCACCAGCTTGTCGCCGAGCACGGTGATCGTTCGCTCGCCATCCCCGTCGACGTGTGTCCAGGCTCGTCTCGTCTGGCCCCCGTGCCGTGCGTGGACGTCGATGCCGAGCGCTGCGAGCCGTCGTGCCGACTCGTGCCCGAGGTCGTCGTCACCGAGGGCCGTGAAGAGCTCGCACCGGCCGGCGAGGAGCGCAATCTGCCGCGCAACGACGGCACCGCCTCCGGCCGGTTCCGACCACGTCTCGCTCGCGTGCACGATGCTGCCCGCGGCCGGAAACGCAGGCACGCGTGCAAACTCGACCCATTCGACGTGTCCGACGACGGCGCATCTCACGATTTCGCACCCTGCCACGTTTCAACGGATGATGGGGAACGTGGCAACCGAGCAGATCCCGCCGTTCGAGCGGTTCTATCTCGCCCAGCGTGACGAGGTGCTCGGGTACCTGCGCCGGCTCCTCGGGCCGCGCGCCGAGGATGCGTGGCAGGAGACGTTCCTGCGTGCCCTCCGCGCGTATGACCGCCTGGAACACGGCAGGCATCTACGGGCGTGGGTGTTCACGATCGCCACGAACGTCGCGCTGGACGATCTGCGCGCGAAACCCGATTACAGCTCGTCGGATCTCGAGGTCGCAGCGGTGGAGCTGCAGCGCGACGCGTTTCGCGAGCTCGAGCACCTGACGGGCGAGCTGCCGCCGAC
>JACDGR010000271.1 GCA_013821525.1 Actinomycetota bacterium | reverse complement strand
GAAGCGGCGAAGCGAGATCGCCATCTGCTCCGGCTTTGCAACCGCGTCGGCGTCTAGGCGGATCAGCTCGAGCTCCGGCAACTCGCGCTCGAGCTCGCGCTCGAGCTTCTGCGTTCCGGCGCCGAGGCGCGCGAGGTCGGGCGACTCGCAGGTCGGGCAGTTCGACGGCAACCCGCGCTCAAAGCCACAGTGGTGGCAGCGCATCGACGTATCCCCGTGCAGGACGAGCGAGACGTCGCAGTTCGGACAGCGGATCGTCGTACCGCACGCGCGGCAATGCAGCGCCGGCGCGATCCCGCGCCTGTTCAGCATCAGGATCGCCTTGCCGCGGTTCTCCGCGACGCGGCGCAACGCATCGAGCAGCGGTGCCGAGAGCGGATAGCCCGCCTCGCGCCGCAGGTCGATCACGGTGACCGGCGGCAGACGAGCACCGAGGCGGCCGCCGAGCTCGAGTCGCTCCAGCGCGGCCCAGCTCTCGGGGCGCGGCGTCGCCGACCCGTACACCGCTACCGCACCCTCGATCGACGCGCGCTTCGCAGCAACGGTACGCGCGTCGTAGCGCGGATCCGAGTCCTGCTTGTACGACTGGTCGTGCTCCTCGTCGACGATGATCAGACCGAGCCCGCGAATCGGGGCGAAGATCGCCGACCTTGCGCCGACGACGATCCGCGCCTCCCCGCTCGCGATCCGCGCGCGCTCGTCGCGCCGCTCCGCGTCGGTGAGGGCTGAGTGAAGGATCGCGACCCGCTCTCCAAACCGCGCACGCACACGGCCGACCGTTTGCGGTGCAAGCGCGATCTCCGGCACGAGCACGATCGCGCCGAGCCCGCGCTCGAGCGCCGCAGCACACGCCTGCAGGTAGACCTCGGTCTTGCCGGAGCCTGTTGCGCCGTACAGCAGGAGGTTGCCCGCGCCCGCGTCCATCGCCTCGACGATCCGCGCGACCGAGGCGACCTGCGTCGGCGACAGCTCGAGCGGCTCGTCCTCACCCGAGAGCGACTGGCGCTCGCCCGGCGGCGCCTGCTCCTTCCGCCGCTTCGGCGACTCGGGTGCGACAAGTGCGAGCGCCCGGGCCGGAGTCGAGCCGTAGTAGTCGGCGATCCAGAGCGCAAGCTCGACGAGGCTCGCAGGGATCTCGCCGAGCACGCCGTCGATCGGGCGCGCGTCGACCCCGGGCGGCGGCGCGTCGTGCAGCGACACGACGATCCCGCGCGCGCGGGCGCGGCCGAACGGGATCCGCACGATCGACCCGACCTTGACGCCAGGCTCGACCTCGTAGGTGAACTCGCGCGCGACCGCCCGTGCGGTCACGAGGGGGTAGACCGCTGCGTAGGGCATCAGGCCGGCTGCTCTTGCTCGGCCTGCGACCGCTGGCGTAGCTTCTTGAACGACAGGGTCTTGGCCATCAGCCCGATCGCGGCGATGCCGAGAATCAGGTTCGCGACGGTCAGCGCGATGTTCATGCCGACGCTGAAGGCGAGCAGCAACGTGTGCCCGACGCCGCGGCCGCGGAACAGGAACTCGGTGAGCCCCTGCTTGGTTCCGGCGCCCCCGGGCGTAGCCGGGAAGAGCGTGGCAAGCGAATCGACCACCTGCACGAGCAGCGCGTTGTGAATCGTCGCAGGCACACCGAAGGCCTTCAGGAAGAAGAACAGCGTCGCGATCCGGAAGACCCACGAGATCGTCTGCGGGAGGATCACGCTGCGGAGGAATCGCGGACGGTCGTGCAGGATCGTGAAGCCGCGCGCCACGTGCTCGCGAAAGCCGTCGACCCGTCGTCGCGTCCACACGATTGCGACGACACCGACCACTGCCAGCACGCCGAGCAGGATCAGCGTGAAGTGCTCGTGGCGCAGGAAGAACTTCCAATCGACGGTCGGGAGCCGTGAGTAGAGCTGGTGCGTGGGCAGCACTCCGGTCGCGAGCGCCCAGGCGATCAGGATGCTCGACGTCGCAAAATCGAACAGCGTCTCGACGATCAGCGTCGGCGCGAGCGTGGCGTAGCTGGCGTCCGTGATCCGCTGCTTGACGAGATACATCTTGACGACATCGCCGCCGCGCGCCGGCACGACCGAGTTCACGCCGACGCCTGCGACGTACGCACCGAACGCCGAGCGGAACTTCAACCGCTGCTCCGGGTAGGCCGCCTGGACGATCGCCCGCCAGGCCCTTGCGCGGAAGACCAGCTTGATCACGTGGCAGGCGATCGCGAGCCCCAGGAACTCCCAGCGCACCGCCGCCAGATGGTGGAAGAAGACGCCGACCGCGTGAAAGAAGTGACCCACTAGGCCCAGAAGGATGCCGGGGCGGGTGGACTACGCGCCGGCGGCGACGAGCACGAAATCGGTCGCGAGCCCGAGGCCGAGCCCGACGAGGAGCATCCAGGCGACGACGACCGGGCGGTTGTACCGACGACACACTTCGAGCAGCTGGGCGACGACGTAGAGGATCGACCCCGCGGCGACCGCGAAGAACACAACTTCGAGCGCGGTGCTCACCCACGCCTGGCCGATCACCGTGCCGACGAAGGTCGGTCCGCCGCCGATCAGGCCCATCAGCCCGAGGAAGCCCCAGCTCGGTCGCTCGACCTCTCCGGCCGTCGGCCCGACGATGCCGAAGCCTTCTGTGGCGTTGTGGAGCGCGAAGCCGATGATCAGCACGAGCGCCAGCGACACCTCGTTGGCGGCCGCGGCCTGCCCGATCGCGAGCCCTTCCCCGAAGTTGTGCAGCCCGATGCCGACGGCGATCAGGAGCGCGAGGCGGCGGCCGGGCGTCAGCGATTCGATCCAGCCCCGGCGCTCGAACTCGTCGACCGCGGCCGCGCCCGGGCCGACGAGCGGGGTCGCGCGCTTGTTCGTCATCCAGCGGTCGTAGTAGACGAGGCTCATCATTCCGAGCACGAAGCCCCCGGCGAGGAGCGGGGCCAGCTCGGCGACGCGGCCCCAGCGGTGATCGGAGACGGCGCTCTCGACCGGCTCGACCCCGTGGGAGAGAACATCCCAGAAGAGGAACAGCAGGATCCCCGTCGCGAACGCGGTCAGGGCGGCGCGGAGCGCGACCGACGTGCCGCCGACGCGGCCGAGCGGGAGTCCCAGGTAGATCGTGAATCCGGCGATCGCGCCGAGGATCAACGTCTGCGTCGTACTCATGTAAGGCTCACCTTACAGGGGGTCGAGGGTACAGTCGACCTCATGCCGGCCGGCCACGACGCTGACGAGTACCTGGAGACGATCTACTTCCTGGCCTTTCCGATTGGGGAATACCGGCCCCAGACGACCGGCTCACCCACTCTCGCCTCGCGGGTCGCCGAGATGCTCGGTGTCTCCCGCGCCTCGGCCGGCGAGATGCTGAAGCGCCTCGAGGCCGACGGCCTCGTCGAGCGCGGCGAGCAGAAGGAGGCGATCCTGACCCCGACCGGGGCCGAGCGGGCGCGCAAGGTCGTTCGCAAGCACCGCATCATCGAGCGGCTCCTGACCGATTTCATGGGCTACACCGCCGCCGAAGCACACGTGCACGCCGACGAGCTCGGCGGCACCTTCACCGACGACATGGTCGAGCGAATCGAGGAGAAGCTCGGGTACCCCGAGCGTTGCCCGCACGGCTGGCCTGTCGACCCGGACGTCGAGCAGGCAGAGAACCGCGATCTCGAACCGCTCTCCGAGCTCGAGCCGGGCATCCGCGCGACGATCGTGCGCCTGGCCGAGCACGACGGCGACCTCCTGCACTGGTTCTACGGCGAGGGGCTCGTCCCGGGGACGCAGGTCGAGCTGCGCGCAGCCGAGCCGGCGGCGGGACAGCTGCGCGTCTCGGTCGACGGCGGCGAGAAGTCGATCGGCGAGAAAGCCGCAGCGGGCCTGTACGTCAAGCGCGCGGCCTAGTCCGAACGTCGGACCCTTGAACCAGGTTCAGACCAGGTCGCAGGGTCACGCACTCGTGCGACTCGCCCGAAACGTCTAACCCACGAACCAGGTTCATACCAGGTCGTAGGGTTACGCGCCCGTGCTGACTCCGGCTACGCCGTGACGGCGGCGAGCCCGGCGGCTGCGCGGAGCGCGTCAGCCTTGTCGGTGCGCTCCCACGTGAAGTCGTGGTCGTCGCGACCGAAGTGGCCGTACGCGGCGGTCTTCTGGTAGATCGGCCGCCGCAGGTCGAGGTCGCGCAGGATCGCCGCGGGCCGCAGGTCGAAGTGCTCCTTGACGAGCTCGTCGATCTTCTCGGTTCCCACCTTGTTCGTCCCGAACGTCTCGACGAGGATCGAGAAGGGATGCGCGACGCCGATCGCGTAAGCGACCTGCACCTGACAGCGGTCGGCGAGCCCCGCAGCGACGATGTTCTTCGCGACATAGCGCGCCGCGTAGGCGGCGGAGCGGTCGACCTTGGTCGGATCCTTCCCGGAGAACGCGCCGCCACCGTGCGGCGCCGAGCCCCCGTAGGTGTCGACGATGATCTTGCGGCCGGTCAGCCCCGTGTCACCCATCGGGCCGCCGATCACGAACTTGCCGGTCGGGTTCACGTAGACGAAGTCGGGGTCGTCGAGCTGCTTCTCGTCGTACAGATCCTTCGGGAGGATCGGACGGAGCACCTGCTCGATCAGATCGGGCTTGATCATCGCCTGCGGATCGAGGCCTTCGCGGTGCTGAGTGGAGATCAGCACCCGTTCGATCGCGACGGGAACCTGCTTGCCGTCGGCGTCGACGTCGTAACGGATCGACACCTGCGCCTTGCCGTCCGGGCGGAGGTAGGGGAGCACGTCGGCCTTGCGCACCTCCGACAACCGCTTCGTGATGCGATGCGCCAGCATGATCGGCAGCGGCATCAACTCGCGCGTCTCGTTCGACGCGTACCCGAACATCATTCCCTGGTCGCCCGCGCCGACGCGATCGAGCGGATCGTCGCCGCTCTGGTCGTGCGAGAGCTCGTATGCGTTGTCGATGCCCTGCGCGATGTCCGGCGACTGCTCGTCGATGGCGACGATCACACCGCAGGTCTCGGCGTCGAATCCGTACTTGGCGCGCGTATAGCCGATCCCCTTCACCGTCTCGCGAACGAGGCGCGGAATGTCGATGTAGGTCTCGGTGGTCATCTCCCCCGCGACGACGACGAGTCCGGTCGTGATC
>JACDGR010000011.1 GCA_013821525.1 Actinomycetota bacterium | reverse complement strand
GCGTTCGCGCGCGGCGATTTCGATCCGACGAAGGAATTCGAGCAGCACGAGTGGATCCCGATTCACCTCGGGCCGCTCAACCTGTCGATCACGAAGGCCGTGGCGTACCTGATGCTCGGGAGCCTCTTGACAATCGCGTTTGGCCTCGTCTTCATGCGCACGAAGGTCGGTCAGAAGGCGGGCCGTAAGGAGACGATCGGCGAGATGGTCTACGACATCGCCCAGACGCAGGTTGCCGAGCAAGGGCTTCCGCACAAGGCGATCAGCCGTTGGTTCCCGTACGTCGCGACGCTGATGCTCTTCATCTTCATGGTCAACCTGCTCGGGTTCATCCCGCTGCCGCTGACGGGGGAGACCTACCACGGGATCCCGACCTGGGGCATCTATGCGGCCACGAGCTCGATCTCGGTGACGCTCGCGCTGGCGCTCCTGACTTTCGTATTCACGCATTACGAGGGCATCAAGTGGAACGGGCCGGTGCGCTACTTCAAGAGCTGGATCCCGGAGGCGCCGAAGCTGCTGCTCGGGCTGATCGTGCCGCTGGAGATCCTCGGCCAGTTCATGCGGCTGATCTCGCTGTCCGTCCGTTTGTTCGCCAACATGCTCGCCGGGCACATCCTGATCCTGACCTTCATCGGGCTGATCTTCATCCTGCAGAACGTGTTCCTGGCAATCGTCGTCGTCCCGGTCGGCATCCTCTTCTATCTCTTCGAGGTGCTGATCGTGATCGGCATCCAGGCCTTCATCTTTGCTGCCCTATCCGCCATCTACATCGGCTCCGCGATCGAGCCGGAGCACTAAGAAAGGACGTCTCAAGACATGCACGGACTCATTCTTGTCGCCGCAACCACGGGCGATGTCACGAAAGCGGGCAAGGCGATCGGCCTTGCACTCGGCGTTGGCCTCGGCGCACTCGGCGCCGGTATCGGCATCGGCAACATCTTCGGCTCCATGATCCAGTCGGTCGCCCGCCAGCCGGAGCTGCGCGGCGAGCTACAGGGCATCCAGTGGCTCGGTTTCGCCCTCACCGAGGCAGTCGTGTTCTACGGCCTGCTCGGTTCAATCCTCGCGTACGTCCTGGTCTAGGGAGCGAGGCGAACGATGCTGCACGGACTCACCGGCTCGCCGTTGCTCGGTTCCAACCCGCTGATCCAGGTCAACCCGGGGCTGATGATCTGGACGATCGTCTGCTTCCTCGTGGTCCTATTCGTGCTGAAGCGGTACGCGTTCGGGCCTGTGCAGCAGATGATCGACACGCGGCGCGAGAAGATCCAGAGCGCGCTCGACGAGGCGGACCGTGCACGTGACGAGGCTCGCGCGCTGCTCGAGGAGCACCGCCAGCTGATCGGGCAGGCAAAGACCGAGTCCGAGGAGATCCTCGCCGAGGCTCGCCGCGTCGGTGATGCACAGCGGGAGCGCGTTCGCGCAGAGACGGAGGAAGACCGCCAGCGCCGTCTCGAGGAGACGCGCCGCCAGATCGAGCAGGCGACGCAGCAGGCGCTCGGACAGATCCGCGAGGAGGTCGGCAAGCTCAGCCTCGCCGCCGCCGAGAAGATCACCCGTAAGTCGTTGACCGGTTCGGACCAGCAGCGGTTGATCGACGAGGCGCTCGCCGAGATCGACTTCTCGCAGCTCGAAGGGTCACGGTCTTGAGCGTAGGCTCGCCGGAGCTCATCAGCGAGCGCAGGCCCCGACTTCGCCGGCGCCGGGAGCGACATTGATCGCACACCGGATCTACGCGAAGGCGATCTTCGGGGCCGCGCAGGAGCACGGCAAGCTCGCGGCCGTGCACGCACAGCTGCAAGAGCTGCGGGATGCGTTCGCGAACGCACCCGACCTTACCCTCCTGCTCGAGAACCCGGAGGTCGACACACGCGTGAAGGCCGACCTGCTCGGCCGGCTCGCCCAAGGAGCTGATGAGCTCGTCGTCAACTTCCTCAAGCTGATCGCCGAGAAGGGCCGCGCGGGGGAGATCGCCGCGATCGTCGACGAGCTCGATGCGCTCGTCGCGGTCGAGGATCGCGTGCTCGACGTCGAGATCACGACCGCGACCGACCTGTCGGAGGACTACTTCGCGAAGGTGATCTCGCAGATCGAAGGAGCGTCGGGCCGGAAGGTGCAGGCCTCGCGCAAGGTAGACCCAGATTTGATCGGAGGAATCGTCCTCCAGGCCGGATCCATGAGGCTCGACGCGAGCGTGCGCGGCCGGCTCGATCGACTTCGCCAAGACCTGACGCACGCAAGGAGCTGAGAAAAGAGAGATGAAGCTTCGTCCCGAAGAGATCACGTCGATCCTGCGCGAGCGGATCGAGAACTTCGACACCGAGTCGAACCTCGCGGAAGTCGGCGCCGTACTGCAGGTCGGCGACGGCATCGCCCGGATCCACGGCCTGGAGAACTGCCTCGCGCTCGAGATGCTCGAGCTCGAGCACGGCGTTGTCGGCCTCGCGTTCAACCTCGAGGAAGACAACGTCGGCGCTGCGCTCTTCGGCGAGTGGGACAAGATCAAGGAGGGTCAGCCCGTGCGCCGCACCGGCACGGTTGCCTCCGTGCCCGTCGGCGAGGGCCTGCTCGGCCGGGTCGTCGACCCGCTCGGCAACCCGCTCGACGGCCTCGGACCGATCGAGTCGAGCGAGACGCGTCCCGTCGAGTGGAAGGCGCCAGGTGTCATTCAGCGCCAGCCGGTGAAGGAGCCGCTCCAGACCGGCATCAAGGCGATCGACTCGATGACGAACGTCGGCCGCGGTCAGCGGGAACTGATCATCGGCGACCGCTCGACCGGCAAGACGGCGATCGCGATCGACACGATCCTGAACCAGCACGACCAGAACGTGAAGTGCATCTACGTCGCGATCGGTCAGAAGGCTTCGACCGTCGCACAGGTCGTCGAGCGTCTGCGCGAAGCGGGAGCGATGGAGTACACGACCGTCGTGAACGCATCAGCTGCGGAGGCCGCGCCGATCAAGTGGATCGCGCCGTTCGCAGGTTGCGCAATGGCCGAGTACTTCCTCTACAAGGGCGAGCACGCGCTGATCATCTATGACGACCTGACGAAGCAGGCCGACGCCTACCGGCAGCTGTCGCTGCTACTCCGCCGCCCGCCGGGCCGCGAGGCGTTCCCCGGCGACGTCTTCTACCTGCACTCTCGACTGCTCGAACGCGCGTGCAAGCTGAGCGACGCCGAAGGTGGCGGCTCGCTGACTGCGCTACCGATCATCGAGACGCAGGCCGGCGACATCTCCGCCTACATCCCGACGAACGTGATCTCGATCACCGACGGTCAGATCTTCCTCCAATCCGACCTCTTCTTCTCGGGTGTCCGCCCGGCGGTCAACGTCGGCACCTCCGTGTCGCGCGTCGGCTCGTCGGCGCAGACCAAGGCGATGAAGAAGGTCGCAGGGCGCCTGCGCCTCGACCTCGCGCAGTACCGCGAGCTGGAGGCGTTCGCGCAGTTCGGCTCCGAGCTCGATCAGGCGACCCAGAGCTCGCTGAACCGCGGTGAGAAGATGGTCGCAACGCTGAACCAGCCGCAGTACCAGCCGTGGCCGATGGAAGAGCAAGCAGTGGCGCTGTACGCCGGCGTCAACGGGTTCCTCGACGACGTCCCGACCGAAGACGTGTCGCGATTCCAGGACGAGCTCCGTGAGAGCCTGCGGGCGGACGCCGATCTCTACGGGACGATCCGCGAGTCCGGCGACCTCTCCGACGAGACGACCGAGAAGCTGAACAGCGAGATCGAGAAGTTCAAGACCCGCTTCCAGCCGACCGAGAGGGAAGCGGCGTAAGCCATGGCCTCGACGCAGGACCTGAAGCGGCGCGTCCGCTCGATCACGAACACGCGCAAGCTGACCCGCGCGATGGAACTCGTTGCGTCGGCTCGCCTGCGAAAGGCGCAGCAGCGCATCGAGTCGATGCGCCCGTACGCCGACCGCATGCTCGAGCTGATGGCAGGCGTCTCGCAGGCAGCGGGCGCGGTACGCCTGCCGTTGCTCGAGCGGCGCGAGAACATCGAGCGCGTCGCGATCGTTCCCGTAACGGGCGACCGTGGCCTCGCCGGGGCGTTCAACGCACAGGTCTTGCGGCGCTCCATGGCGCTGATGCGCGAGGCCGAAGCCGCCGGGCAGAAGGTCGTGTTCTTCCCGGCCGGGAAGAAGGCTGGCTCTACGCTTCGCTTCCGCGGGCTCGACGTGGGGCAGGCGTGGTCCGGGTTCAGCGACCGTCCGGAATACAGCGACGCGCAGGGCATGGCGCACGCGATTGCGGAGGCGTACACGAACGGCGAGGTCGACCGTGTCGTGATCGTCTACAACGCGTTCGTCTCGGCGCTCGTCCAGAAGGTGACCGTCACCGACGTGTTGCCGATTCCGCAGGACCGTCTGGAGAAGGCGGAAGAAGCAGAGTCCGACGCAACCGGCGGCACGCCCGACTTCATCTACGAGCCGGAGCCCGAGGAGATCCTCGCGCGGCTGCTTCCGGTCTATGTCGAGACCGAGCTCTATCGCGCGCTGCTCGAGTCTGCCGCCTCCGAGCAAGGCGCGCGGATGACCGCGATGCGCAACGCCTCGAAGGCGGCGCAGGAGCTGATCGACAGCCTGACGCTTGCGATGAACCGCGCTCGCCAGGCCGAGATCACGCAGGAGATCCTCGAGGTCGTCGCAGGCGCCGACGCGCTCTCGGGCTGATCGCGCCGTTAATCGGGACTTAACGGCCGGCATCGCCGTTGACGATCACTGAAAACCAGCTGAACGGGTAAGGTCATCGAATCGTGGCTACGGGCGAGAAAGAAATCCTCGGATCGAGCGCCGGCCTCGCCGGTGCGGTAGCGATCGAGTCGGGCACCGAGCTCGGTGAGCTCGAGGTCAAGGCTCGCGGTTACTGGGAGCAGGTCTGGATCCGGTTCAAGCGCGACAAGATCGCGCTCATGGGCGGCGTCACGATCATCTTGTTGCTGTTGTCTGCGTTCGTCGGAGCGCCGCTCGCAAAGCACTGGCTCGGGCACGGCCCGAATGATCTGTTCTTCTCGGCCGTGACACCTGACACGCTGCTGCCGGTCGGCCCGTTCACGCATGTGCTCGACCCGAACACCGGGAAGAACACGTTCTTCATCCTCGGCGCAGACGGCACGCTTGGGCGTGACGAGTTTCTCCGCATCCTCTACGGCGCCCAGGTTTCGTTCGAGGTAGCCCTGCTCTCGTGCCTCGGCTCGATGACCCTCGGAGTCCTGCTCGGGTCGATGGCCGGATATTTCCGCGGCTGGGTGGATACGGTCGTGTCGCGGTTGACCGAGATCACGATGGCGTTCCCTCAGCTTCTCTTCATCATCGCGCTGGCCTCGACTGTCGGGGACAGCATGAACAACATCACGTTCGGCATCTTCGGCCAAGGCGTCGTGACTCTCGTCGTCGTCTTCACAGCCTTCGGCTGGTTCTATCCGGCGCGCATCATTCGCGCTGTTGTCCTCAGCCTCCGCGAGAAGGAGTTCATCGAGGCCGCGCGGATGACGGGCTCCAGCGACTGGCGGATCATTCGCTCGCACATCCTCCCGCACCTGATCGCGCCGATCATCGTCTACTCGACCCTCTCGATTGCCGGCCTGATCCTCGCCGAGGCGGGTCTCTCATTTCTCGGCGTCGGCATCAAGCTTCCGACCTCGAGTTGGGGCAACCTGCTCCAGGGCGCGACGGAGTTCTACACCCAGCAGCCGTGGCTGATGGTGTGGCCCGGGCTCGCCGTCCTGATCACGACCCTCGCCTTCAACCTGCTCGGCGACGGCCTGCGGGACGCGTTCGACCCCCGCGCGACCCACTAAGTACTAAGGCTCGAACCTCTGTTCTAGTGCCCTGGAAGACGGTCTCTGGACCGTTGATCTGAGTTGCCGTTCAAGGGCAGTTCGTTCCTGGTTTGCACTTAATAGAGAACTAACTAAACTGCCGCCGCCTCGTCTGAAACGCCGAGGATGCGTTCTGCGCCTGAGCCGGCCGCTCTAGGAGCCGTCGGCTCGACCCCAAGAAAGGAGCACTCTGTTGAGTAGAAAGCTGTGGCTTTCGACCGTGCTGGTCGTTATCGGCCTGTTCTCGGTCCTGGCCGGCGGAGCGTCCGCCAAGAGCTCGCACGCTGGTGCGACCGGTGGCACGTTGACCGTCGATCTTTTGAGCGACGTCGACTACACCGACCCCGCGCTCGACTATCTGTCGACGGGTTGGGAGATCGAGTACGCGACCTGCCTGAAGCTGATGAACTATCCGGACGCGAACGGGGCCAAGGGCGCCCAGCTCGTGCCCGAGGCAGCCGCCGGCTTCCCGAAGGTCTCGAACAACGGCAAGACCTATGACTTCACGGTCAACGCAGGGTTCACGAAGTTCTCGGACGGTTCTCCCGTGACCGCAGCGAACTTCAAGGCAGCGATCGATCGCGACGCCGATCCGAAGATGCAGTCGCCCGCCGTGGCGTTCTTCTCGGACATCGTAGGCTCGTCGAAGTCGCCCGTCTCGGGCGTCAAGGTTAAGGGCAATCACCTGATCATCAACCTGACCCAGAACGCACCGGACTTCGTCGCACGCATGGCGATGCCGTTCTTCTGTGCCGTCCCGACGAACCTGCCGCATGATCCGAACGGTGTGCTTGCGCCGCCGTCTGCTGGGCCGTACTACATCTCGGAGCACACACCGAACAAGTCGATCACCGTCAAGCGCAACCCGAACTACAAGGGCAAGCGTCCGCACAACCTGACGCAGATCAACTACGTGATCGGCAACTCCCAGGCTGCGACCTATCTTCGCGCCCAGCAGGGTGCAACCGACTACGCCGCGGGCGGTATCCCGTCTGCGTCGTACGCGGAGGCCGCTTCCAAGTACGGTGTCAACAAGGCCCAGTTCTGGGTCAAGCCCCAGCTCGGCGTGAGGTACCTGGCGTTCAACCACGATCGTCCGGAGTTCAAGGGCGCGAAGGGTGCGCTGCTCGCAAAGGCGGTCAACTATGCCATCGACCGTAAGGCGATCCTCGCCCAGGGTGGTTATCTCGGTGGCAAGCGGACCGACCAGATCCTGCCTCCGGGCATGGCCGGCTTCCGTGACGCCAACCTGTACCCGCTGAAGGGTGCTGACCCCACGACGGCCAAGAAGTATGCCGCGCAGTCCGGTGTAGCCAGCGGCACGGGGATCGAGTACTACACATCGAGCACGGCAGCCTCGGCGGCCGTCGGTCAGATCGTGCAGTACGACCTGAAGCAGATCGGCCTGAACGTGAACATCCACCAGTTCGCCCGCGCGGTGCAGATCGACAAGGAAGGCACCCGTGGCGAGCCGTTCGACATCACCTCGGAAGGGTGGATCGCCGACTACGCCGATCCGTTCGACTTCATCAACGTCCTGCTCGACGGTGGCAACCTGCACGCGTCGAACAACAACAACGTCGCGTACTTCAACGACCCGGCCTACAACAAGCAGATGAACTCTGCCGCTCTGTTGTCGGGCGCGCCTCGCTACAAGGCGTACAGCAACCTCGACGTTGCGATGATGCACGACAACCCGCCGTGGGCAGCCACCAGTAACTTCAACGACCGCATCCTGCTGTCGTCGAAGGTCGGCTGCTTCACGTTCAACGCGACCTACAGCGTCGACCTCGCGGCCATCTGCTTGAAGTAGAGATCGTCGGTCGATTGTCTGATCGATTGCTAGAACGGGGCGCCTCCTGCGAGGGAGGCGCCCCGTTTTGCTCTTGATTCCGATCTGTCGGTTTCCGGAGCCGGTTCTCAACACCCACTCAACAAATCATCCGTTACAGTCTCGCTCCCGATGCTTCGCTACCTGATCCGTCGTCTCCTCTGGGCCGTCCTTCTGTTCGTGGCGGTCACCATCGTCACCTACATCATTTTCTATGCGATCCCCGCCGATCCGGCCCGGCTCGCCTGCGGCCAGCGCGCCACTCCTGAGTGCATCAAGCGCGCGGCCCACTACCTCGGCACCGACCGGCCGCTCTACTTCCAGTACTACAAGTTCTTCGGCCGTCTGATGCCCTTCAGCTTCCGCGGCGGGCCACACCTGAAGGAGCCTCGCCTCGGCCGCTCGTTCACCAACCGCCAGAGCGTCAACTCGGTCGTCGCGCACGCTGCGCCGGTGACGGCATCGCTCGTCTTCGGCGGCGCGGTCTTCTGGATGCTGATCGCTCTACCCGTCGGAATCCTCTCCGCGCTCCGACCGCGGTCGTTACTCGACCGAATAGCCATGGTGTTCGTCCTCGTCGGGATCAGTGCGCACCCGGTGTGGATCGGCCTGCTCTTCGCCTACTTCTTCGGCTTCAAGGCCGGCCTCTTCCCGATCACCGGCTACTCAGACTTCTTCGCCCATTCAGGCGATACCTCGGCCGGTCCGGTGCAATGGGCCTACCATCTCGTCCTGCCCTGGGCGACGTTCGCGATCCTCTTCGCGGCCCTCTACGTGCGCATGATCCGCGCGAACGTGATGGAGACCCTGAACGAGGACTACGTGCGCACCGCTCGCGCCAAGGGCGCGCCGGAATGGCTCGTGATGCGCTCGCACGTGCTCCGGAACGCGCTGCTGCCCGTCGTGACGATGCTGGGCATGGATATCGGCATCGCTCTCGGCGGCGCCATCTTCACAGAGTCCGTCTATGGCCTCCCAGGCCTCGGCAAGACGGCGATCACGGCTATCGACTCGTTCGACCTGCCGACGACCCAGGGAGTGGTCGTCTTTGCAACACTGGTGATCATCGTGTTCAACCTGATCATCGACTTGTTGTACGCGGTCATCGATCCGCGCATTAGGCTTTCCTAAATGGCCCTCCTAGAAGTCAACGACCTGAAGACGTACTTCAGGACAGACGACGGCGTGGTTCGGGCCGTCGACGGCGTCTCGTTCTCGGTCGACAAGGGCCAGACCCTCGGGATCGTCGGTGAGTCCGGCTCCGGCAAGAGCGTCACCTGCCTGACGATCATGGGCCTGAACTCGAAGCGCTCGGCCATCTCGTCCGGCTCCGCCCTCTGGAAGGGCGAGGACCTGCTGACTGCAAACCCGCGGCGGCTGCGCGAGATCCGCGGCAGCGAGATCGCGATGATCTTCCAGGATCCGATGACGAGCCTCAACCCGGTGCACAAGATCGGGGATCAGCTCAGCGAGGCGATGCGTCTGCACGAGGACGTCTCGCGTAAGCAGGCGCGTGCTCGTGCGGTCGAGCTCCTGAAGGCCGTCGGCATCCCGCGGCCCGACCGCAGGCTCGACGATTACCCGCATCAGTTCTCCGGCGGCATGCGCCAGCGCGTGATGATCGCGATGTCGCTGATCAACAACCCTGACCTTCTGATCGCCGATGAGCCGACGACCGCGCTCGACGTGACGACGCAGGCGCAGATCCTGACGCTGATCGAAAGGCTGCAGGAAGAGTTCGGCAGCGCAGTGATCATGATCACCCACGACCTCGGCGTCGTCGCGGAGATCGCCGACGACGTGGTTGTGATGTACGCGGCCGAGGTCGCGGAAAAGGGTCACGTCGAGCAGATCTTCAAGAAGCCCCATCACCCGTATACGTGGGGTCTCATGGGCTCGCTGCCGCGGCTCGATGCCGACGTCGAGCGGCTCGTGCAGATCCAGGGTCAGCCGCCATCGATGCTCCGGCCGCCCACCGGCTGCCGCTTCCATCCGCGCTGCCCGTACGTGATGCCGATTTGCAAGGAGGTCGATCCGGAGCTGACCGCGGTCTCCGACGACCCTGGGCACCTGCAGGCCTGTCACCTCGATGAGGAGACCAAGGATCGCGAGGCGGCTAAGCTCCTCGCCGGAATGATGAGCGGGCAGACAGCCAGCTGATGGCGATGCAGGAAGAGATGCGCCAGACCGCGCTCGAGCTGACGGGTGACGAGCTGCTCGTCGCGCAGGATCTGAAGAAGTACTTCCCCGTCACGCGCGGGATCGTCTTCCAGAAAGAGGTCGCCTCGGTAAAGGCGGTCGACGGGGTGTCGTTCGCGTTGCACGAGGGGGAGACCCTCGGAGTCGTCGGCGAGTCCGGCTGCGGGAAGTCGACGATGGCGCGCTGCATCATGAAGCTGCTCGAGCCGACCGGCGGGAAGATCACGTTCCGCGGTCAGGACATCACGAAACTCTCGCGCGCCGAGATGCGTCCGTTCCGGCGCGAGATGATGATGATCTTCCAGGATCCTTACGCGTCGCTGAACCCGCGCAAGCGCGTCGGCTTCATCGTCGCCGAGGCCCTCCAGGTGCACAAGCTCGGCACAGACGCAGAGATCAAGCGTCGCGTGCAGGAGCTGCTCGAGGTCGTCGGGCTGAACCCGGAGCATTACAACCGCTTTCCACACGAGTTCTCCGGCGGACAGCGGCAGCGGATCGGTGTCGCGCGCGCCCTCGCGGTCAACCCGAAGCTGATCGTCTGCGACGAGCCCGTCTCGGCGCTCGACGTCTCCGTGCAGGCGCAGATCCTCAACCTGCTCAAGGACCTGCAACGCGACTTCAACCTGACGTACATCTTCATCGCGCACGACCTGAACGTCGTCCGGCACATCTCGGACCGCGTGATGGTCATGTACCTCGGCCAGGTCGTCGAGACCGCCGACCGCAACAGCCTCTACCAGGAGCCGAAACATCCGTACACGGGGGCGCTGCTCTCGGCGGTGCCGGTCCCGGATCCCACGGTCGGCCGCGGCCGGAAGCGCATCGTGCTCGAGGGCGACGTGCCGAGCCCGATGAACCCCCCGTCTGCCTGCCGCTTTCACCCTCGCTGCCCGCGTTTCGTCGAAGGGCGTTGCGATGTCGAGGAGCCGGCGCTGATCAACCGCGGCGGGCCTGCGTCGCACACCGCGAAGTGTCACTTCCCGCTCGAGCGCTGGCCGCTCACCGAGGCCGAGATGCGCACCGCGGGAACGGCCGGCACGACCGAGACCGCGGCCTGAGGTGGCCGCGGCCGCTCGCCGCGTCGGGATCCTCTTCGGTGCTCTCGCCGGTGGCACTGCAGTTCTCGCTCTGCTGATCGGCGTTGCTTTCGGCGCCGGCGCCGCGCGGGCGCTCTCCCTCGGCTGGTATCTCGTCGGCTCCGCGCTGCTCGTCAGCGGCTTCTTCATCGGCAACCGCGGGCCGTCGCGGCCGCAGGGCGAGGGGTGGGGGGTCTTCTCGACTCAGCGCTGGGTGCGCTGGGCGACTCCTGACGAGCAGCGAGAGTCGATCTCGCTCTCCTTCCTGCTCGTGATCCTCGGATTCGTGCTGATCGTGCTCGGCGCGGTCGCCGACGCGCGCTACCGCGTGATCTAGATCGGGAACTAACCGCCCGTCCTCCGCCGCGTCCAACAGGGTGATGAACGTTCTGTCAACCCTGTGCGAGCGCCCCCGCGGCTGGGCGTCGTTGCGCGTCGACGGCGAGCTCTCCGAGCTCGAGTCAGCGCTCCTCGACGCTCATCTCGGCCGCTGTCAGCCCTGCCGTGCGTTCGCGCGTGGGGCGGAGGATGTCGCCGCTGCGCTCGCTTCGGCGCGCCTCGAACGGCCGGCGCCGCTCGCGCTCCTGCTTTCCGTCAGCCGCTCGGCCGGCCGCCGCCACCGGACCGTTCAGGCTCTGCGCGCCGCTGCTGCCGCGACGCTGGTCGCGGCCGTTGCAGCCGGCGCGACCGCCGTCGGTGTCCTCACGCAGCCGCCGTCGGCCAAGGCGACGCGGGTCGCGATGGTCGCGGGCTCGGACTCCCTGGACCGCGTGCGTGAGCTCCGGCGGGCAGGCTTGATCGAGCAGAACCAGACTCTGGAGAACCGTGCGATCCCGCGTAACAAGCAGGTGCCCGGCGAGTCGTACTAACCGGTGCATCCAACCTTCGTCACCTCGTACGTCTGAAGCCTCGACCATGCCGACCGTGTGTCGGAAGGATTGAGGCAATCGGAGATCCGTAGGCAGCGCAAGCCCGGATCGCATTCCGCTAGGCTGCGCCTGCCCGGTCTGCTGGCGCGCGTGCTCCGCGCCCGGCGGCGCGGCATCGCACATTCACCCGTCAGCAACTTCTCGGAACCGGAGCCGTAGACGTGTCGCAAAATGGCAAAAACATTGGCAGGCTGCTCGAGATCAAGGGCGTCGTCGTCGATGCCGTCTTCTCAGATGGGCATCTCCCCTCGATCTACTCCGCACTCAGCATCACGCGGCCTGACGGCGGCATCCTGATCGCAGAGGTGCAGCAGCACCTCGGAGACGACCGGGTGCGCGCAGTCGCGATGGACGCAACCGACGGTATTGCGCGCGGCACCGAGGTCGTCGACACCGGCGCTCCCATCTCCGTCCCGGTCGGCGACGTGACGCTCGGCCGGGTCTGGAACGTCCTCGGCGAGCCCGTCGACGACAAGGAGGCGCCGAAGGACGCGGAGCGCTGGTCGATCCACCGCGATCCGCCCGCGTTCGCCGAGCTGACGCCCAAGGTCGAGATCTTCGAGACCGGCATCAAGGTGATCGACCTGATCGCCCCGTACGTGCGCGGCGGCAAGATCGGCCTCTTCGGCGGCGCCGGCGTCGGCAAGACGGTGCTGATCCAGGAGCTGATTCACAACATTGCCCGCGAGCACGAAGGCGTCTCCGTCTTCTGCGGCGTCGGCGAGCGCACGCGTGAGGGCAACGACCTCCTGATCGAGATGGAGGAGTCGAAGGTGCTCGACAAGGTCGCCCTCTGTTACGGCCAGATGAACGAGCCGCCCGGAGCGCGCCTGCGCGTCGGCCTGTCCGGCCTGACGATGGCGGAGTACTTCCGCGACCAGGGCCAGGACGTGCTGCTCTTCATCGACAACATCTTCCGCTTCGTCCAGGCAGGCTCGGAGGTGTCGGCGCTCCTCGGCCGCATGCCGAGCGCCGTCGGCTACCAGCCGACGCTCGCCACCGAGATGGGGCAGCTGCAGGAGCGCATCACCTCGACGACGAGTGGTGCAGTCACCTCGGTGCAGGCGATCTACGTGCCCGCCGACGACCTGACCGACCCGGCCCCCGCGAACACGTTCGCTCACCTCGACGCGACGACGACGCTGTCGCGCGCGATCGTCGAGCAGGGCATCTACCCGGCCGTCGATCCGCTCGACTCCACGTCGCGCGCCTTGCAGCCGGGCATCGTCTCCGACGAGCACTACCGCACGGCGACGCGCGTGCAGGAAGTGCTGCAGCGCTACAAGGACCTGCAGGACATCATCGCGATCCTCGGGATCGAGGAGCTCTCCGACGAAGACCGTCTGACCGTCTCGCGGGCCCGCAAGATCCAGCGCTTCTTCTCGCAGCCGAACTTCGTCGCCGAGCAGTTCACCGGCACGCCGGGGCAGTACGTGAAGCTCGAGGACACGATCCGCGGCTTCACCGAGATCCTCGAGGGCCAGCACGATGATCTGCCCGAGCAGGCGTTCTACATGGTCGGCCCGATCGAGGACGCGGTCGAGCGGTCGAAGCAGATGTCCGCCGCCGCCGCATAGGGGTAGACGATGGCCGATCGCAGGGAGTTCTCGGTCTCGCTCGTGACGCCGGACGGCGCCGCGTATGAGGGCGATGCGCAGATGATCATCGTCCCGGGCGCTGCCGGGGAGATCGGCGTGCTCGCGCGCCACGCGCCGCTGATCGCCACGTTGAAGGCGGGCTCCACGCGCGTGCACGTCACCGAGACCGAGGTGCTGGAGTTCGCAACCGGCCCCGGGTTCTTCCAGGTGCTGCAGGATCGCGCAATCGCACTCGTCGACGACGCCGTCAAGGCGGAGGAGATCGACGACGCTCGCGCGCGCACCCAGCTCGAGGCGGCCCAGGCGAAGCTCGCTGCGATCGAGAGCGGCGATTCGACGGTCGACCGCTGGCAGGTCGAGCAGCGCATCCGCCATGCTGAGAACCAGCTCGCGGTCTCCGGGCGCAGCAGCTAACTGCGGATCGACTCGCGCGTCAGCCACACTGTCCCGATGAGTAGGGACGTCGCGGCAGAGATCAAGAAGCTGGCCAAGGAGCGGATCCTCGTGCTCGACGGCGCGTGGGGCGTGCTCTTGCAGTCGAGCGGGCTCACCGAGTCGGACTTCCGGGGCGCGCGCTTCGTCGATCATTCGCGCGATCTGCTCAACGATCCCGATCTGCTCAACCTGACGCAGCCGGAGGTCGTCCGTGCGGTGCATCAGTCGTACTTCGACGCGGGCGCTGACATCGCGACGACGAACACGTTCACCGCGACGTCGATCGGGCAGGCCGACTACGGGCTCGAGGACGCCGTCTACGACATGAACGTCGAGGGCGCGCGCATCGCGCGTGAAGTGGCAGGCGACCGCTTTGTCGCGGGCTCAGTCGGCCCGCTGAACATCACGCTCTCGCTCAGCCCGCGCGTCGATGACCCCGGCTACCGCTCGCACAGCTTCGACCAGGTCGTCGAGGCGTACGCGGAGCAGATTCGTGGCCTTGCCGATGGTGGCGTCGACATGCTGTTGATCGAGACGATCTTCGACACGCTGAACTGCAAGGCCGCGATCGTGGCCGCGCGCGAGACCGCACCGCAGCTGCCGCTCTGGATCAGCGTCACGGTCGTCGATCTCTCGGGCCGCACGCTGACGGGTCAGACGATCGAGGGGTTCTGGACGGCGATCGAGCACGCCGACCCGCTCGTCGTCGGGATCAACTGCTCCCTCGGCGCCAAGGAGATGCGGCCCTATGTCGCCGACCTCTCGCGGGTTGCGACCTGCCTGACCTCCTGTCACCCGAATGCCGGTCTCCCGAACGCCTTCGGAGGCTACGACGAGACGCCTGATGTGACCTCGACACTCCTGCGCGAGTTCGCCCAGGATGGCTTCCTGAACATTGCGGGCTCCTGCTGCGGCTCGACCCCCGAGCACACAGAGGCGATCGCGGCCGCCGTGCGCGGGTTGGCGCCCCGGACACCACTTAGTGTGGAGTCCACGCAAACGCAGTTCAGCGGCCTGGAGACGTTCGAGCTCACACCGGACACCGGGTTTGTCCTGATCGGGGAGCGCACGAACGTCACCGGCTCCGCTCGCTTCCGCCGGATGGTCGAGGCGGGAGACTTCAACGCGGCGGTCGAGGTGGCGCTCGAGCAGGTGCGCGGTGGCGCGAACCTGCTCGACGTGAACATGGACGCCGACCTGCTCGAGGGTGACGAGGCGATGCGCACCTTCCTGAACGTCGTCGCGACCGAGCCTGAGGTGGCGCGGCTGCCGATCATGGTCGACAGCTCGAAGTGGACGGTGCTCGAGGCCGGCCTGCAGTCGATCCAGGGAAAGGGCGTCGTCAACTCGATCTCGCTCAAGGAGGGGGAGGAGGACTTCCTGCGCCAGGCGCGCCGCATCCGCGACTACGGCGCGGCCGTGATCGTGATGGCGTTCGACGAGGAAGGGCAGGCCACGGATGCTGCACGCCGCGTCGAGATCTGCGGCCGTGCCTACGACTTGCTCGTCAACGAGGCGGGCTTTCCGCCGCACGACATCATCTTCGATCCGAACGTGCTGGCGGTCGCGACCGGCATCGAGGAGCACGAGGACTATGCGCGTGCGTTCATCGAGAGCCTGCCGCTGATCAAGGAGCGCTGCCCCGGCGTGCACACCTCCGGCGGCATCTCCAACCTCAGCTTCTCGTTCCGCGGCAACGACGTCGTGCGCGAGGCGATGCACGCGGCATTCCTCCTGCATGCAATCAACGCGGGTCTCGACATGGGGATCGTGAACGCTGGTCAGCTGGCCGTCTACGAGGACATCGACAAGGAGCTGCTCGAACGCGTCGAGGACGTGATCTTCAACCGCCGTCCCGACGGCACGGAGCGTCTCGTCGAGATCGCCGACCGTTTCCGCGGCGAGGGCACGCGCCGCGAGCTCGACGTGCGCTGGCGCGAAGCGCCCGTCGCCAAGCGAATCGAGCACGCGCTCGTCCACGGAATCGTCGACCACATCGAGGATGACACCGAAGAGGCGCGTCAGGAGGCGACGCGGCCGCTCGACGTGATCGAAGGTCCGCTGATGGACGGGATGCGCGTCGTCGGCGACCTGTTCGGGTCTGGCCGCATGTTCTTGCCGCAGGTCGTCAAGTCGGCGCGAGTGATGAAGCGCGCCGTCGCCTACCTGCAGCCGTACATGGAGGACGAGAAGGACGGCGTCCACTCTGCGCAGGGGAAGGTGCTGCTCGCGACCGTGAAGGGTGACGTGCACGACATCGGCAAGAACATCGTCGGTGTCGTGCTCGGCTGCAACGACTACGAGGTGATCGACCTCGGCGTGATGGTGCCGGTCGACACGATTCTCGAGACCGCCGAGCGCGAGCGTGTCGACGTGATCGGGCTCTCAGGGCTGATCACGCCGTCGCTCGATCAGATGGTCGACGTCGCGCGCGAGATGGAGCGCCGGCGAATCGAGCTGCCGCTTCTGATCGGCGGCGCGACGACCTCGCGCCAGCACACCGCGGTCAAGATCGCTCCCGAGTACGGGAACGAAACGGTGCACGTGCTCGACGCGAGCCGCGTCGTCGACGTCGTCTCCCAGTTGCTCGACCCCGGGCGGCGGACAACGCTGGACGGCGAGAACCGGGAGCTGCAGGAGCGCCTGCGCGTCCAGCATGCCGAGAAGATCCGCAAGCCCCTCCTCAGCCTCGCCGCCGCGCGCGCGAATCGGGCTGTCGTGCCGTTCGACGACTTGCCCGTGCCGCCGTTCGTCGGCAGGCGGGAGGTCACACCGTCGCTCTCCGAGCTCGTACCCTTCATCGACTGGCAGTTCTTCTTCCATGCTTGGGATCTGAAAGGGAAGTTCCCGGCGATCCTCGACAATCCGGCGGCTCGCGAGCTGTACGACGACGCGACGGCGCTGCTCGAGGAGATCGTGCGCGACGGTTCGCTCGTCGCGCGCGGCGTGCACGGCTACTGGGCCGCGCACTCGGAGGGGGACGACATCGTGGTCGGCGAGGAGACGTTCCACTTCCTGCGTCAGCAAGCAGACCACGCCGACGGCCGGCCGAATCGTGCGCTCGCCGACTTCGTCGCACCGGCGGGCGACCACGTCGGGGCGTTCGCGGTCACGATCGACGGTGCCGACGAGCTCGCCGCGGGGTACGAGGTCGACCACGACGACTACCGCGCGATCATCGTCAAGGCGCTCGCTGACCGGCTGGCCGAGGCGTTCGCGGAATGGCTGCACGGACAGGTGCGCCGAGCCTGGTACGCGCCCGGCGAGCAGCTGTCCGGTGAGGATCTGCTCCGCGAGCGCTTCCGCGGGATCAGGCCGGCGTTCGGCTACCCGGCCTGCCCGGATCACAGTGAGAAGCCGAAACTGTTCGAGCTGCTTGGAGCCGGGGACGTCGGGATGGAGCTGACCGAGAGCTTCGCGATGCTGCCCGCCTCGTCGGTCAGCGGCCTCTACGTCGCCCATCCGCAGGCGAAGTACTTCGCGGTCGGGCGAATCGGTCAGGACCAGCTCGAGGACTACGCCCGGCGCAAGAACAGCGCGCCAGGCGAGGCCGAGCGACACCTCGCACACAGCCTGGCCTAGCCTGGCCGTCCGGTATCCTTCGTACGCAGGCGCCCGCTGGGCGCCGCTTCGTTTTATGCGGACGACACTTTCATGCGCACGACAATGAAACGAGGCGTCGGGCGCGGCGCAACGGCAAACGGAAACGGTAAGGCCGTCCTCCCGCCCGAGACGGTCACCTCCGTCACGCGGTACCGCCAGCCACCGCCCCCGCCTCGCACGGGACTCGGCCTCTTCGGGCGAATCCTGCTGGTCACATTCCTTGCGGTCACATCGCTCGCCCTGGCAGTCGTCGGCGGCGCCTATCTCTACGCGCACGAGACCGTGCACGATCTCCAGGCGCGCAGCTCGGATGTCGTCGCTGCTCAGAAGGAGCTGCACGTGGCGAAGGCGAACGCGCCCGCGATCGCCCTGGTGATCGGATACGACCATCGCGCCGGGATCGAGTCGGCGAACCCGTCGCTCTCCGACACGCTGATGCTGATCCGAGCCGACCCCATCACGAAGACGATCTCGCTGCTCTCGTTCCCGCGCGATCTCGACGTGCCGATCTACTGCTCGGCGTCCGGCCCTGCGGTCGGAACCGATCGGATCAACTCGGCGTACTCGCGCTGCAAGTCGAAGGGGACGCTCTTCACCGTCGAGAAGCTGACTGGGCTGCCCGTCAACTACCTGATCACCGTGAACTTCCACGGGTTCAAGGAGGTCGTGGACAAGCTCGGTGGTGTTTGGATGGACGTCGACCGCCGCTATTACAACAAGAACACGGGCTCGTACCTGAACAACTACGCGAACATCAACCTGCAACCCGGCTACCAGAAGCTGACCGGCCAGCAGGCGCTCGACTTCGTCCGCTTCCGTCACACCGACTCCGACCTCACGCGCACCGCGCGCCAGCAGTCATTCGTGCGCGCCTTCAGAGAGCAGGTGAAGGCGAACTTCAGCGCGACCAGCGTCCCGAGCCTCGTGCACGCGATCGCCGGCAATATCGAGATCGCAGAAGGCGGGCATCCCGTCAGCCTCGGCCAGGTAGCGAGCTATGCGCTCTTCGCCTATGGGCTGCCGACCGGTCACCTTTTCCAGGACCGGATCGAGAACGTGCTGTGTGGGCTTGGCTGCTCCGCCTCGAGCACCGACATCGCGAACGCGGTGCAGACGTTCTCGAATCCCGACGTCCAGTCGTCGAAGGCCGCGAACGCAGCCGCGCTCGGTACGAAGCTGAAGGAGAAGGCCCCGCCGCCGTCCTCCGTCACGGTGACCGTGTTGAACGGCAGCGGCGTCGCCGGTGTGGCGGCCAACACGTCGTACCTGCTCGGGCAGCGCGGCTACAAGCTGCTCGTGCCCCCGAACAACCTCGATCCGAACACGACGCCGCAGAACTATTTCCACACCGTCATCTATTACGACCCCGCTCAGCCGCGGTCGAAGCAAGCGGCGACGGCGTTGCAGAACCTGATGCAACCCGCCGACGTCGTCAAGCTGCCACGCAAGCCGAGCTTGCTCGCGCTCGATCCGGGATCGATGCTCCTCGTCGCGCTCGGCACGGCGTTCAGCGGCACGATCTCCACGGCGCCTGCGCATGTGATTCCGAAGCATGTGCCGGCGATCGTGCGGTACGACGCGGGCCAGGCGACCCCGTTGCTGCAGCCGCTCGCGAAGAGGGTCAAGTTCAAGCTGATGGTTCCGACAGTTCTGGAACGCTCGTCGTACCCGGACACGCTGCCCGGCGACAAGCCCGTTCATTACTACTTCATCGAGGGGCGGCACCAGGCGGTGCGGCTCGTCTTCAGAACCGGCAGCACGCAGTTCTGGGGTATCCAGGAGACCGACTGGAAGGACGCCCCGGCGCTGACCGACAAGAGCTTCCGTCACAATATCGGCGGCCGCGAAGCGGATCTCTACTACAACGGCTCGAAGCTGCACATGGTGGTCATCCATGTCGGCAGCGCGAGCTACTGGGTGGTCAACTCGCTCCTCGACGACCTCTCGAACGAGACCATGCTGGCGATCGCCAAGGGTCTGAAACCCCTAACAAGCGGAAAGTAGGTTGATGCGCCGATGAGCAAGGTCGGAATCTTTGGAGCTGGGTGGGTGGGCCTCGTGACCGGGGCGTGCTTCGCGGAGCTCGGGCACGAGGTCGTCGTCCGCGACGTCGTCGCCGAGAAGGTCGACGCGCTCCGCGAGGGGCAGGTGCCGTTCCACGAGGAGAGCGTCCCGGAGCTGCTCGCGAAGAACGCGGAGCGGCTCACCTACACGCTCGACGTCAACGATGTCGCCGACTGCGAGTTTCTGTTCGTGTGCGTGGACACTCCGCCGACCTACTCAGGCGATGCGGACCTCTCGCGCGTCTGGACGGTCGTCGACGAGCTGCCGGAGCTACAGGGCCGCCCGATCCTCGTCATGAAGTCGACCGTCCCGGTTGGCACCGGTGAGAAGATCAGGGCGGGCCTCGATCAGCGCGGCCTCGACCACGTCGGCTACGTCTCGAATCCGGAGTTTCTCGCGGAGGGTCGCGCCGTGCGTGATTTCATGAATCCCGATCGCATCGCGATCGGCGCGTTCCATGCCGACGACGGCGATGCGGTAGCGGGGCTCTATTCGGCGCTCGACGCCCCCGTCGTGCGCTCGGACGTCAACTCCGCGGAGATGATCAAGCTCGCTGCGAACGCATTCCTGATGACGCGCATCTCGTTCATCAACGAGATCGCGAATGTCTGCGAGGCGACCGGCGCCGATGTCGTCAAGGTCGCCGAGGGCATCGGCCTCGACCATCGCCTCGGCCCGCATTTCCTGCGGGCGGGCATCGGCTACGGCGGCTCGTGTTTCCCGAAGGACTCGCTCGCGCTGAAACAGCTTGCATCGAACTCCGGCTATCACTTCCAGCTTCTCTCGGCGGTGATCGAGGTGAACGAGCTGCAGAAGCGGCGTGTGATCGGCAAGCTGACGCGCCATCTCGGTCCGCTGCGGGGCAAGACCGTCGCGCTACTGGGACTCGCGTTCAAGGCGAACACCGATGACATGCGCGAGGCGCCTTCGATCGTGCTCGCGTCGCGGCTGCTCGCAGAGGGCGCGAACGTTCGCGCGTGGGATCCCGTCGCCGACGGGACGAAGCTGCCCAAGGGCGTCGACATCGTCGAGTCCGTGCGCGACGCCGTGCGCGACGCCGACGCTGCGGTGATCGTCACCGAGTGGGACGAGCTGCGGTCACTGGCCTCCGACGAGGTGCGAGGGTTGATGGCGAATCCGCTGATCGTCGACGGCCGCAATCTCCTCGATCCGGAGCAGACGCGCCGCGCCGGGTTCTCGTACGAGGGCATCGGTCGTCCGACCTCGCCCGCCGACGTGTTCCCGCAGACGCCCGAACGCGCACCCACCTCGGGCGCTTAGGTTCCCTATGGAAGCGATCATTCTCGCCGGTGGCAAGGCCGAGCGGCTCGGCGACGCAGCCGGCGGCAGGCCGAAGGCGCTCGTCGAGGTCGCGGGCACTCCGCTTGCCGGCTATCAGGTGCGGCGTCTCGTCTCGGCTGGTGTCGATCGTGTGATCGTCTCGTGCGCGAGCGGCCAGGGGCCGTTCTTCCAGGCGGCGCTCGCGGGGCTCGGTGCAGAGATCGCAGTGGCGGAAGAGCCCGAGCGGCTGGGGCGTGGGGGGGGCATCAAGTTCGCCGCCCGTCTACGCCAGAGCAGCGGTGACATCTATGCGCTGAACGGCGACGAGCTCGTCGACGTCGATTTCAGCGCGTTGCTGGCGCGCCATCGCGAGGCGGGCGGGGCAGCGACCCTGACGGTCGCTCGCCCGAAATCGCAGTTCGGCCTGGTCGATGTCGACGAGACGGACGTCGTGCACGGCTTTCGCGAAGACACTCAGGTGCCGTACTGGGTCAATTGCGGCAACTACGTGCTCGCAGAAGAGGCGATCGAGCGGTTCCCCGACCGCGGCGACCACGAATCGACGACGTTTCCCGAGCTCGCCGACGAGGGTCGGCTGCACGCCTACAGGCACGCGGGGTTGTGGCTGACCGTCAACACCCCGAAGGAGTTGCGGGTCGCGATCGAACATGTGGCCGCGCATCCGGAGTGGCTCGCGTGACAGGATCGGACTCGATGGGGATCGACTCTCCCAACATCGACACGCTCGACGCCTGGGCCTACGAGGTGAAGAAGGTCGAGAAGCCCTGGGGCTACGAGCTGATCTGGGCGCTGACAGACGTCTACTGCGGCAAGGTGCTGTTCGTGAAGGCGGGGCACTCGCTGTCGCTCCAGTTCCACCGGCAGAAGGATGAGTCCTGGCTCGTGCAGTCCGGCCGCGCCCGGCTCGAGCTCGGGCAGGCCGGCGACTCGATCCTGAACGAGGTTGTGATCTCGGCCGGAGCCGCCTTCCACTACGCCCCCGGAACCGTGCACCGCGTGACCGCGATCGAGGACACGACGATCCTCGAGGTCTCGACGCCGCACCTCGACGACGTCGTGCGTCTCGAAGACGCATACGGGCGCGAGGGCACCTCCGCACCCTGATCGGGCTTACCGGCGATCCAGTCCGCCTCTGCCACGCGGCCAGATCTCTTCGCGAGGCACGAAAGCACGATTTCGGCACGACCGCGTAGCCCACGCGTGACGCAAACTTTGCGACGGTTCGGCAAGGGCGTCTCGTCCCCCATGGGGAGCACGAGGTTGACCTTCACACGAACGTGATAAGGTTCTGGCATGCATGAGCCTCTGACCGTCGGTGCCGCTGCCGCCCAATCGGGCTGGTCGGCGCGCATGCTGCGCTACCTGGAGGAGGCGGGTCTCGTGCTGCCCCGCCGCACCCCCGCCGGCTACCGCCTCTACGGCCTGGCCGAGCTGAACCGGCTTCGCACCGTGCGCGACCTCCGTCGCCGCTTCGGGGTCGAGCTGACGGAGCTCGCGTTCGCCCGGCGCCTCTGGCGCGAGCGTGACCTGCGCGAAGCGGTCGACGCGTGGCTCGCAGCCGCCGACGACGCAACGTCCTGGGTCGAGTGGGAGCAGCGCAAGCACGAGCGCTTGCTTGCCGCCTGAACGACCGAAACCGACCACTACACTGCCCCGCGACAAACGAGAGGATCCATTGGCTACGACCAAGCGATACGACGTCAAAGACCTGTCGCTCGCCCCTGAGGGCGTGCGGCGCATCATGTGGGCCGACCGGCAGATGCCGGTGCTGCAAGCGATCCGTGAGCGCTTCGAGCGCGAGCAGCCGCTCGCGGGGTACCGCGTTTCCGCGTGCCTGCATGTCACCTCAGAGACCGCGAACCTGATGCGGACGCTGAAGGCGGGCGGGGCTGACGTCGTCCTGTGCGCTTCCAACCCGCTGTCGACGCAGGACGACGTTGCCGCCGCGCTCGTCGAGGAGTTCGACATCGCTACCTTCGCGATCAAGGGCGAAGACAACGACACCTACTACGCGCACATCGAGGCGGCGGTCGACCACAAGCCGCAGCTGACGATGGACGACGGCGCAGACGTGATCAGCGTCTTGCACAGCGCGCGGCGCGAGCAGCTCGGCGACATCATCGCCGGCATGGAGGAGACGACCACCGGTGTCATCCGCCTGAAGGCGATGGAGCACGACGGTGCGCTCGCCTTCCCGGTGATCGCGGTCAACGACGCGCGCACCAAGCACTTCTTCGACAACCGGTACGGAACCGGTCAGTCGACGATCGACGGCATCATCCGCGCGACGAACGTCCTGATTGCCGGCAAGCGCTTCGTGGTCGCCGGCTACGGGTGGGTCGGCCGGGGAGTCGCGATGCGTGCCAAGGGACTCGGTGCGCACGTGATCGTCACCGAGGTCGACCCGATGCGTGCGCTCGAGGCCCTGATGGACGGATTCGAGATCATGCCGATGGTCGATGCCGCGAAGATCGGCGACATCTTCTGCACCGCAACGGGCGACAAGCACGTGATCGCGCGGGAGCATCTCGAAGTGATGAAGGACGGCGCGATCATCTGCAACACGGGCCACTTCAACGTCGAGATCGACATCCCGGCGCTGCGGTCGCTCGCGGTCGAGACGCGCGAGGCTCGGAACTTCGTGGAGGAGTTCAAGCTGGCCGACGGCCGTCTGCTCTTCCTGCTCGCCGAGGGGAGGCTCGTCAACATCTCGGCTGCCGAAGGACATCCGGCGATCGTGATGGACATGAGCTTCGCCAACCAGGCGCTCGCGACGGAGTACGCCGTGCAGCACGCGGCCTCGCTCGAGAAGAAGGTGTATCCGGTCCCCACCGAGATCGACGAGGAGATCGCCCGCCTGAAGCTCGCGACGATGGGTGTGACGATCGATCAGCTGACCGAGGAGCAGGCCAAGTACCTCGCCTCGTGGGACGAGGGAACGTAG
>JACDGR010000270.1 GCA_013821525.1 Actinomycetota bacterium | reverse complement strand
CGACTACAAGACGCCGCACGAGGTCCGCGCGACGTGGGACGATGCACAAGGAGCACTACTGAAAACCGCGGCCTGAACTGTCAACGCCGCCGGGGAGCGCTCCAGTCGGCAGCGCGGTAACGCATCACGACCAACTCGAAGGGCTTGGGGTTCGGCGGGAAGCTCACGCCAGCGGCCTGGTAGTGCTCAATGCCGTCGAGGATGTCTTCTTGGATAAGACCGTGGCGCTCGTAGAACCTGACGGCGCCGTCGTTCCCCTTCACAACAAGCAGGAAGTAACTGGTGGGCTGGAGGCGTCGGTGCAACGCTTCGACGAGTGCGGTGCCTACTCCCTGACTGCGGAAACGCTGGTCGATGTAGATCCGATGGAGCTCGGGCTCTTCACCGAAGGAGTCGTAGTGCAGATATCCAGCAACGGTGCCGTCGATCTCTCCGACCAGGAACACTGCCCCTTGGTCGTCGGTGCATCTTGAGATGCAGTCAGCGACCGCCGCCGGCTCGTAGGTTTGTGTCGCGACGGCGTCGACGACGACAGCGTCAACAAGCCCTGCGAACTGCACAGGCATCGACGCCCGGCCAATCGCAGAAACGGCTTCGGCGTCGCCCGGCGTCGCTTCGCGAACAACAAGCATCGCCACAAACCTATGCCAGACCCAGTACCAGCGCTAACTCTCGCGGATTTCCAAAGACGGCCCCTATCCACCCGAGAATCGTACGTGGCGCTCTGAGGTCACTTCGGACCGCTGGCCCACGCGAGAACGTACATATCTGAGGCATAGGATCGACGGGGTGTCGATTACCGGAATTTCGCCTGTGCTACTGGTCTCGGACGTGGAACAGTCCGTCGCGTACTACCGTGACCGGCTTGGCTTTGCATGCGAGATCTATGGAGACCCTCCTGATTTCGTGACGGTGAAGAGGGATGACGCGATGATCTTGCTCGCTCTGACGGACAAGCCCGCCCTGATCGTTCTGAACTGGCGGCTCGTCGAGAAGATGTGGAACGTCTACATCCGCGTGTCCGACGCCGATGCTGTCTACGCCGAAGTCAGAGAACGTGGGGCTGAAATCGACTACACGATTTACGACGCGCCTCATGGCTTCCGCGAGTTCGGGGTGCAAGACCCTGACGGACACGACATCGCGTTCGGCCAGCCGATCCCGGACTAAAGCCGCCGAGGAACACGAGCTCGAACGGCAGATCGAGCCGATCACAATCTCACCGTTTCGATTTGGCCGCCTGAAGCAACTCAACAGTCAGAGTCTTCAGAACGCGCTCGGAACAAGCAGGGATCGCGGTGCGCGTGCGTACCGCGATCCTGCGCGGGTTCTTACATGTGAACCATGCCGGCGACCAGCTGGCCGCGGACGATCCCGTTTGGGTACTTCGGGTTGTGGACGTTGACGTAGAAGCCGTTCGGGTTCGATTCGACGGCGTCGATCGAGGCTTTCGAGGCTTTCTGGCAGCCCTTGGCTTTGTAGGTCTTGCCGAGTGGGATGAAGACGGGGCCGCTGATGCCTGCCCCCCCTTTGTGGATGTGTGCGTAGAGCGGCTTCGAGACGCCGGCGAGCTCGAATGTCCAGCAGACCGTGCCTTTCGCCGAGCTGAGGTTGAGGTTCACGATCCCGTGCGCGGTTGGCGAGCCTTTCGGCAGCTCGTACTTGCCGCGCAACGTCGCCCCGAGCTCCGGGTGCATTGCCGAGCGCATAGCCAACGCTGCGGGCGCCAGCACCGCGGCAGCGGCAAGGCAGATAACCAGTCGTCTCATCTCATTCTCCTTTTCGAGTGCGGTGTCGATCCGTCTGCGATTGTGGCGTCGGCGTGGCGTCTTCGCCGCACCGGTAAGAAAACTTTAAGAAACAGCTAAGGCGGCGTTCGCAGACCGCGCTCTAGGCTCACCGGTGTGTTGGTGCTGATCGGAATTGGCCTGCTGGCCGGCGTGATTACGGCGGTTTCGCCGTGCATCCTCCCCGTGTTGCCGGTCGTGCTGACAGCGGGGGCCGGCGACGGCGGCGCGCGGCGACCGTTCATGATCATCAGCGGGCTGGTGGTGAGCTTCACGGTCTTTACCCTCGCGGCGGCCTCGATCCTGTCGGCGCTCGGGTTGCCTCAGGACTTTCTGCGCAACGTCGCGATCGCGATGCTGTTCGTTCTGGCAGCGTCGCTGCTCTCGAAGCGTTTCGCCTTCCTGCTTGAGCGGCCGTTTGCGTTCATGACCCGGCGTCGCGGCGGGCATCCGGCGAGCGGCTTCGTGCTCGGGATCAGCCTCGGGCTGGTGTTCGTCCCGTGCGCAGGGCCGGTGCTCGCGACGATCACGGTGCTGGCCGCCAAAAGCCAGGTGGGGGTCGACACTGTTGTCCTCACGCTCGCCTACGGCGTCGGCTTCGGGGTGCCGATGCTCTTGATCGCGCTCGGCGGCAAGCGTGTCGCACAACGCCTACGCGCCACCGGCCCGGCGTTCCGCCGAGCCAGTGGCATCGTGCTCGCCCTGAGCGCGCTCGCGATCCTCTTCAACCTCCCCCAAACCCTGCAGACCCATCTTGGCAATTACTCCTCCGCACTGCAGGCCCATATCGAGGACACCCACCTCGCACGGACACACCTCGCGAAGCTACGCGGGGGCAGCAACGCTTTTGCCGCGGCAACCAAATCGACCGGTGCCTCGCTGCCGGTGCTCGGACGCGCGCCGGAGTTCACCGGCATCGACGCCTGGCTGAACACACGCGGCAATCGCCCACTGACGCTGCAGAACCTGCGCGGCAAAGTGGTGCTTGTCGACTTCTGGACCTACTCCTGCATCAACTGCATCCGCACGCTGCCGCACCTCCGTGCCTGGTACGCCTCCTACCACCGCGATGGACTCGAGATCGTCGGCGTGCACACACCCGAGTTCGCGTTCGAACACGTACGCGGCAACGTGCAGAAAGCGACCCATGACCTGCACATCAGCTGGCCAGTCGCACTCGACAACGGCTACCACACCTGGGACGCCTACTCCAACGAATACTGGCCGGCCGAATACCTCGTCGACCGCACCGGACACGTGCGCGAGGCGCATTTCGGCGAAGGCGAGTATGGGACCACCGAGAAAGCCATCCGCACCCTGCTCGCCGCGAACGGCCAGACCGTAAACGGAGCACGCAAAGTCGCCGACGCCACACCAACCACGCAGATCACACCCGAAACCTATGTCGGCTACACACGAATCGACTCGACCCGATACCGCGGCTCAAGTCTCCGCCCACGTCAGATCGCTGCCTACGCGTTTCCGCCGGCACTCGCCCGCGACCAGCTCTCACTCGCCGGAAACTGGACGATCGGCGACCAGCGGGCGGTCGCCGGTAACGCCGCCCGCCTACGCCTGCACTACCACGCCCACGATGTCTACCTCGTCCTCGGCGGGCACGGCCACGTTGTCGTCGACGCCGCCGGACAGCCAGCCCACACAGTCTCCGTCAACGGCGACAGGCTCTACACCCTCCTCACCTCGCCGACGCAGCACGACGGACTGCTCGAGCTCCGATTCGACCGCGGCGTCAACGCGTACGCGTTCACCTTCGGCTAGAACGCCCAGAAATACATTGCGCGCGTTTGCTGCGCTTCTGAGACGTATGCGTACAAATTTCAGCTGCGTCCGTACCGCCTCGTCTCCGACTCACAGGGCAATCGGGAGCTCAGAGACCGGCTCTGCCAAAGTCGGGTGGCGGCTGCCTTTTTTTTCAGCGATATAGCCGGAGCGCGTTTCGATCGCATCGAAGCCACCCGCCAGCTCGCTGTTCAACGGCACCGGCCAAGAAACCGACGGTTGGTGCAGACAAGTCGCCGCTCAAGGGCGAATGCTCGTTGCTCTTTGTGGGCCATTTCGTGAAACGGCAGCACGTCGCGCGATTGGGACGCCTCAATGTACTTCTCGCCAAAACGCGACAAAACGCGCGTTGTGGCGCGTTCAGGCACTGCACAGGCACTGGGCGATTCGCCGATCAACCTCATCCCTTTGACGCTTCTCAGACGTCAGGCGTGAGGATCGTCGCCCAGCCGCGTGCTGGGACTCAAGTGGTTTCGCTCCGGTACGGGACTTCAGCACCGCGGAGGCCCGGTGCTCACTTACTGCAGGTGTCTCGCCGTAATGAAAAGGTTCCGCCAGTGGTCAGGGCGCTCGCACGACGAACTGTCCGCGCATCTGGTGGCCGCCCATCCCGGTTGCGTGCGGGTCGCACAGATAGGTGTAGGTGCCCGCGCGCAGGGTGAGTGTCCAGTGTCTCGTGCCGACGAACGCGACGGTCGTCTTCTTGTCGATGCCGGGGCCGCTTAGGTGGAAGTTGTGAATCTCTGACTTGTCGTTGATCGCGAAGGAATACGTCGCCGGCGCAAGCATTCGCACAGTCCTCGCATGGTTTTTCAGGGTGATGGTGAACCCGGGTCCCACGGTGCCGGTGAGCTGGACCGGGCCCTCCGACTTGGCGCCGCTGCTCGCTGCGAGGATTAGCGCCAGTGCCGCGATGGTGAGAGCGGCGGTGAACATACGCATGCTCGAACCTCCTGTGTATGCAGATCACCGAAGCCTACGTCAGCCACCTCCGCGAAAGCGCTAGCGATCTGGGCGGGGCGGCAGGCAGCGGCTTCCTTAGGCGGGCCGGAGGGTCGTTCCTGAATGATTTCTCGACGACTTTCCCCTCGAGCGGCTCGCTTTGTTGCCGCTCGAGTTCGTTCTGCTGGGCGACCTCGACACGCGCCGCCTGCCACGCCGACCAATTGCCGGAATCAAGCGCCCAGAGTGAGAGGAGCGCTGAGACATAGACGATGATGCTGTTGACCCCAGCCGGTCACCAAGGAGACGGGGATCATCGCGAGCCAGAACATCGTCAGCCAGCCGTTGACACGACGCATGAAAACCGGGCCGAAACCGTTCGCTTGAACGGCAAGTCAATACGGCAGCCCTCACTACTAACTCGATCCCGCCTCGCAAAGACCCGGCCAGCGCTTGACACCATTCCCGCGCCTTGGCAGCCTCCGCATGCCATCGGAGGATGTCCGGATCGTCGTGGAACTTCGGCGGCGATCCCCGCTTGACGATCAGACGGTAACGAGTTCAGCGACCTCCTGATGGTCGAGGGTCTCGGGAGCGGTGTGTAGTGCGTGAC
>JACDGR010000269.1 GCA_013821525.1 Actinomycetota bacterium | reverse complement strand
CCCGGCGCGCGACCCCCTTTTCCCCGAGACGGGTGACGTCGACCGCCGAGACCGCCGAGAGGTACCCGGGCACGAGCGGCAGGACGCACGGTGTGATCACCGAGATCAGGCCGGCCAGAAAAGCGATCGGCACCTTCTCAAGCATCGAAGCGTGCGAGCTCCTCGTCGATGCGGCGCTCGGTCTCGGCGTCGAGCGCAGGTGCTCCGCCTCCACTTGGCCCCTCACCGCGGCCGCGCGACCAGACAACCGCACCGACGGCGACCGCCACGACGGCTGCAGCCGCACCTCCGACCGGCACCACCCAGGCGACGAGATCGAACCCGTGCTTCGACGGCGTCGAGAGGACTCCAGGCCCATAGTTCGCAACCATCTCGTCGAGGATCTGCTGCTTCGTCCACCCCTGTGCGATCCGTCTTCGGATCTCGGCTTTCATCTGCACCGCGACGGGTGCGGTCGACTGGTCGAGCGTCTCGTGACAGACCGGGCAGACGAGCTCCGTCTCGAGGTTCGCCTCACTCGGCGGCCCGGCCAGCGCCGGCCCCGCGAGAACGAGTGCGCTCAAAAGCAGAGCGAGCAGCTTCACGAGCGGAGCGCGCGCCGCACGCCGGACTCGAGCGCAGCGGTCGTCACTTCGCCGAGCACGTGCTGCACGATGCGCCCACGCCGGTCGACGAAGAACGTCTGCGGCGTTCCTTGCCCGATCCCCCAAGGGTCGACCGTCGAGCCCGACGGGTCGAACGCCAACGGGTAGGTGGCGCCGTAGCGCTGCGCGAAGGCACGGCCCGGGCCTTTTGCATGCTCCATCACGTCGATGCCGACGACGACCACGCTCTTGCCCGACCAGCGACGCGCGAACGAGGCGAGCCGCGGCGTCTCGCTCTTGCACGGCCCGCAATACGACGCCCAGAAGTTGACGACGACCGCCTTGCCGCGCAGAGCGCGGAGCGACACCTTCCCGGATCCCGCCAGGCGCGCGAGCGTGAAGTTGGGCGCCGCGACGATGCGGTGCTCCGCCACCTGGGGCGCGACCGAAGCCGGCTGATGCGTCAGATGCCAGACCAGGACGCCTGCCAGCCCGATCACGCCTGCGGCTGCGAGCACGCGCAGGAGCCTCATGCGCGCAGCGCCTGCCGGATCGCGTCATCGAGGCGAGCGGCGGGGATCGGCCCGTCCACGTGCGGGGGTACGACCCGGCCGCTGCGATCGACGATGAAGGTCTCCGGATACCCGGTGACGCCCCACGCGTTGCCCTTCGAGCCGTCGACGTCTCGGATCACCGGATAGTTGACGTCGTAGCGCGCCATGTAGCGCTCGGCCGCGAACGAGAGATCCTTGGTGTCGACGCCGATCACGACGACATCCTTCCCATGCCAGCGTGCGGCGGCGTCATGAAGCGTCTTTGCCTCGGCCTTGCACTCGACGCACCAGGACGCCCAGAAGTTGAGCACGACCACCTTTCCGCGGAGTGCAGCGAGGTCGAACGAGCCACCACCGAGGCGTGGGAGCTGCAGCTTCGGCGCCGCGACGGTCTGTCCGGCGTCGACCTTGGCCGCGATGCCCCCGTGGGTGCGGTGTGCGACATCCCAGACGAGCAGGCCGAGCAGGCAGAGCACAAGGGCGACCGCGCCGACGCGGACGACCGCCATCAGACGATGTGGACCGGAGTCCCGATGTCGACGTGATCGAACAACCACTCGGCGTCCGGTACCTGCATGCGGACGCAGCCATGTGACGCGCTGTAGCCGATCGAGCTCGGTGCGTCGGTGCCATGGATGCCGACGCCCGGGCTCGAGATGCCCATCCAGCGGGTGCCGAGCGGATTCGACGGACCGGGCGGCACGGGTTGCAGCCCCTTCGCCCACGCGCTCGAGGTCGGGGGATACCACCACGGATTCTTCCACTTGACGACGATGTGGAAGTCACCGTGCGGCGTCGGGTAGATCGCCTGACCCGTCGCGACCGGGAATGTGCGGTCGGGCTTCGCTCCGTCGTAGAGGTACAGACGGTTGAGCGAACGGTTGATCACGATCACTTCGGCGAAGGTGTCGGCCTTGACGCTCGGAGCGACGGCGACGGTGTGGACGCGCACGGGAAGCCGTGAGTTGGTCGTCAAGGCGGCGACGAGGCGACGCGTCAGCAGCTTGCTGTTCAGTGCGCGGCCCGTGCGGTCCTTCGTCAGGTACGGCTTGTCATTGCGAAAGGTGAGGGTGGCGTCGGCCGCCGGGCGCGCGAACCGTCTCACGACCTTGGCGACCCAGGCGCGCACGAGGGCGCCGCGGACAGCGACGACCACCTTGATGTTCGTGCCCTGCTGCGCGATGCGCGCCTTGGCGACTGCCGTCGGGATGTACGCCGAGCCGTAGGCTTGCGGATCGAGCACGAGCCGGCTGCGGTCGACGACGACTGCGAGCGGCCGCGCGTACGCCGCCTGGACGGCGGTGACCGCCTCGGCGGGACGCAGGCCGCCGACCTTGACCCCGGCGACCCGGACACCGGGGGGAATCGTGGCGCCGGCGCCCGAGGTGGTCGTAGTGGTCGCGGTCGTCGTCGTCGTCGTCGACGTGGTCGTCGTGGCAGCCGTCGTCGTCCCCGACGTCGAGGTCGTGATGTCGGCGATCACGGGGCCGGAGAAGATCCCGGCCGTCGCGAAGCCGAGCACGAAAAGTCCCGCTGCGAGCAGACGCTTCACTGCTCCGGCAGTGTAGCCAGGGTCCTGAGCGCCATCCCCGGATCGTCCGAGACGATCGCGTCGACTCCGATCCGGTGCAGGCGCCGCACGCTTGCCGGATCGTTCGCCGTCCAGCCCAGCACCGGCGCCCCGAGAGCATGCGCGACCCGGACTGCGGCCCGCGAACAGAGGGCGTGGTGCAGCGAGAGCGTGTCTGCTCCGGCAACCCGCAGCAGCACCGGCACTCGCAGGGGCATCGCCTGCCGAAGCGCGGCTGCCCCGGCGCGCGTCAGACCGTCAGGCCAGCGAACACGCGAGATCCCGTAGAGGTCACGCGGGTAGCCGATCGCGCGCGGCAGGTCGGGAGCGATTCGCGCCAGGCGCCGGCACGAGCCCGCGAAGGCCGTCGAGATCAACGCCCGTTCGTCGAGCCGATGCCGGCGGGCCGCATCGACGAGCTCCTGCTCGTAGCCCGGGGCCTTCGCATCGAGCTGGACGCCCAGGCCGTGCTCCCGCAAGAACTCGAACGCGTCGTCCAGCGAGATCTGCTCCGTGGGCCGCTCATGCTGGGAATGGGCGAGGCGGAGGTCGGGGCCGACGTCGAACTCGACGATGTCCGCACCTGCGTCGACGGCGGCACGCAGCGCCGCCATCGTGTTCTCGGGTGCGACCGCAGCGGCACCGCGATGGCCGATCACGAGCGGCCGGCTCCCCGGCGACCGCCACAGGTTCATGTCTTACGGATGACGACGATCGCGCAGTCGTCGCCGAGCTCACCGCCGGCGAACGCCCGGCACGCCTTCACGACCGCGTCCGCCATCGCTTGCGCGGGCCGCGCGGCGTGCTCTGCGAGTAGCGCATCGAGTCGCTCCGTCCCGAACAGCTCGGCGGACTGTCGCGCCTCGATCACGCCGTCGGTGTAGAGAACGACCGATGCTCCGACAGGAAGCTCGGCGCTGATCTGCTCGTAGGTCTGCGGCGCGTCGATTCCGAGCGCGAGCCCGCCGCAGCGGAGAGCGGATACCTCTCCGGTTGCGAAGACGAGGCGTGGCTCGGGATGACCGGCGCTCGCGCAGAGCACCTCCCCGGCCGGGTCGACGGTCAGGTGCGCCATCGTGATGAACTTGCCGACCGCGATCTCACCGACGACGACGTCGTTTGCGTGCGCGAGGAAGTCCGACGGCTCCGGGTGCTCGCGTGCGAGCGAGCGGAAGACGAACTTCGCCATCGCCATGTCGGCCGTCGCGTCGATGCCATGGCCGGTCACGTCGCCGAGAACGACCGAGAGACGTCCGTCAGGCAACTCGAGAAAGTCGAAGACGTCGCCACCGACGTCCACCTGGGCTGCCGACTCGTAGACGGTCCCCACCTCGAGCCCGGGCACCGAGGGGCGCTCGCGCGGCAAGAGCGACTGCTGCATCGTCTCTGCGAAGCGCTTCTGCTGCTGGTAGAGCCGCGCATTGTCGATCGCGAGCGCGGCCTGCTGGGCGATCGTGCGCGCCGTCGCGAGCGTGTCCTCGTCGATCGGCACTGCAGGGTCGAGCGAGAGGATCGTCAGCTCGGCGAGGAGCTCGGACGGCGTCGAGATCGGAAGTAGCGCTGCCGTCGAGCCTTTCTCGAGGAAGGGGATCAGCAGCGCATGCGCGCCGCCGAGCCGCTCCGCGGCTGCGACGTCGAGGAGCGCGGCGCGATGCGAGCGTCCCGGGCGCGGCTGCGACCGTTCGAGGATCATCCGCACCGCGGCATCGAGCCGGACGTCTGCGACATGCGCCGCGTGCGGGACGAACTGGTCGCCCCGGTCGTCGGGAACGCGAATCACCGCGGCGTCGACGCCCAGCACCTCGACGATCGTCTTCGTGACCGCATCGAGCGTGGTCTCGAGGGAGAGGCTCTGGGCGAACGAGCGCGAGATCTCGTAGAGCGCGTTCACCTGGCGCGATGCCTGTCGCTCCGTCTCGAGCACCGCACCGAGTGCCTCACCGAGCTCCTTCGAGCGCTCGTGCAGGCGCGCGTTCTGCACCGCGACCGCGAGCTGCGCGGCGAGCGAGGTCAGGAGCGAGACGTCGTTCTCGCCGAGCGTGCCCGCACCGGGATAGACGACGAGTAACCCGATCGACTCGTCACGCGCGTAGAGCGGCACGGCGAGCACCGCGTACTGGCCGGCCGCGGCGAGCGCGCGGCGAACTCCGGCGAGCGCCAGCTCGCTGCCGCCGACGTGCACCTGCATCGACGCGCGCGCGCGCATCGGCCCGAGCGCCGCGCCGAGCAACTCGGACGCCACCTGTTCGTGGCCGTCATGGAGACCACGGCCTGCGGCTGCGAGCAGGGCTCCCTCGTCGCGCAGGTAGACGCCGACCTGCTCGACGCCGAGGAGCTCCGCGATCCGCTCCACGGCCGTCTCGAGCGTGTGCGCGAGCGAGAGACGCGCGATCGCGGCACCGACGACTTCGAGCAGCGCACGGGTCCTGTCCAGCTC
>JACDGR010000268.1 GCA_013821525.1 Actinomycetota bacterium | reverse complement strand
GAGTCAGGGGTTGCGAGCGGCTCGTTGTCGATCCCGGAGATCGTCGAGAAGAGCTCGCCCCTGCGCTCGGGCACGGCGTCGTAGAGCGCCGAGCGCCACGCCTCCGTGTCGGTCTCGGCGGCCTCGCCGCCGGCGGTCACCTCGCGCGGGTCCTCGGTCGTCGCCATCTGCCAGAGATTCTGCCCGATCGAGCAGCAAGTCGACTCGCATCTCAACCTCAGGTCGAGGTTTATCCCTTGGATCATCAACCTCCAGTAGAGCTTGACCTATCGCTCCCCACCCGGCTTCCAGAGCGGCTCGGCCTGCCCCGCATTCGCCGCACGGGACAGGATGAAGAGCAGATCGCTCAGCCGATTCAGGTAGACGAGCACGGTCGGGTTGAGCGTGCGCTCCTGCGCGCAGGCGAGCACCTCCCGCTCGACCCGCCGGCAGTTGGCCCGTGCGACGTGCAGCCGCGCGGCAGCCTCTGAACCGCCCGGCAGGATGAAGCTGCGCAGCTCGGAGAGCGCGGCGTTCGCCTCGTCACACTCGCGCTCCAGCCGCTCGACCGACTCGGCGGTGACGCGCAGCTTGCTGTCGCCGGCCTCATATGGCACGGAGAGATCCGCGCCGAGGTCGAAGAGCTCGTTCTGGATCCGTTCGAGGCGCGGGTCGGGCGCCTCGGCCTGTACCCAGCCGAGCAGCGAGTTCAGCTCGTCGACGGCCCCGAACGCGCGGACGAGCGGCTCGAGCTTCGAGACGCGAGATCCGTCGCCGAGTGACGTCTGACCCTCATCGCCGCCGCGGGTGTAGATCTTCGTCAGGCGGACGGGCTCGTCACGCTCGCGCGGCATGTGCCTCCCCGAGAATGGCGCGTGCGATCACGAGCCGCTGGATCTCGCTCGTGCCCTCGTAGATCTCGGTGATCTTGGCGTCGCGGTAGTAGCGCTCCACCGGAAACTCCTTCGTGTACCCGTACCCGCCGAGCACCTGGATCGCCTCGGCGGTCTGGCGCCGCGCCATCTCCGAGGCGAAGAGCTTTGCCTTTGCACCGGCCTCCGTGTGCGGGTGACCCTTGTCCTTCAGCCACGCCGCGCGATGCACGAGCAGCCGCGCGGCGTCGATCTCCATCGACATGTTCGCGAGCTTGTGCTGGATCGCCTGGAAGTCCGCGATCCGGTGGCCAAACGCGATGCGTTGCTTCGAGTAGGCAAGCGCCACCTCGTAGGCAGCACGGGCGATCCCGACCGCCTGGGCTGCGATCCCGATCCGGCCGCCGTCGAGCGTCGCCATCGCGATCCGGAAGCCGTGGTGCTCGTCACCGATCAACCGATCGGTCGCGACGAACGAATCGATCGCGATGTCGTTCGTCGCAGAGGAGTTCAGCCCGAGCTTCTCCTCGGTCCGCGTGATCTCCACCTGGTCGCTATCGAGGATGAACGCCGAGATGCCTCGGCCGTTCTTCGTCGCCTCGTCTGTACGGGCAAAGAGCAGTAGCGTCCCCCCGAAGGCTGCGTTCGTGATCCATTGCTTCGCTCCGGTCACCTGCCAGCCACCGTCGACTGGCGTCGCGCGCGTCGTCAGCGCACCGGCATCGGAGCCGGCGCCCGGCTCGGTGAGGGCGAAGCAGCCGACGCCCTCCCCGCGCGCAAGCGGGGGGACGAACCGGTCACGCTGCTCGTCGCTGCCGAACTGGAGGATCGGCATCGTGCACGCGGACGTGTGGACGGCCACGGTCACGCCGACACCTGCGTCGGCACGCGAAAGCTCCTCGACCACGAGGATGTACGAGAGGAAGTCGGCCCCCGCACCCGCATACTCCTCGGGAACGCAGACCCCCATCAGCCCCAGCGCGCCTAGCTTGCGGAGCACCTCGACCGGCAGTGCGTGGTCGCGATCCCAGGCCGAGGCGTGCGGCTCGATCTCGGCTTCGGCGAACGAACGCGCGAGCGCCTGGATCTCACGCTGCTCAGGTGTCAGCTCGAAGTCCACGCCGGGCAGACTACTCGGATGAAGGCGGTCGTCCTCCTCTCTCTCGCACTGGCGCTGACCGCGTGCGGCGCGCACAAGACTGCGTCCGCCGAGGACGTCGCACGAAGCTGGAGCGCAGCGCTCGACCGGAACGACAACGAGGCAGCAGCCCGCCTGTTCGCGGGTGACGCGAAGATCGTGCAGGCCGGTGAGCTCGTCCTGCACACGCACAAAGACGCGGTGCGCTGGAACCAGGCACTTCCCTGCGGCGGCTCGATCGTCAGCGTGACCGCACAGGGGAAAGATGAGGTCCTGATGGTGTTCACGCTCGGCGAGCGTCCGCAGCATCGGTGCGACGGGCCGGGCAGCAGAGCCGCAGCGATCTTCCGCGTCGAGGACGGGAAGATCACGCTCTGGCACCAGACGGCCGTGCCGCCCCCGGCTGGGGACGGCACGATCGTCTGACGATCCGGCGAGCGTTCAGTCGTCCGAGTTGTCCGAGTTATCGGAATCGGACTTCGAGGCTGCAGTGACCTCGTACGTCCGGTTCTCGCCGTGCTGCTGCGTGTAGAACATCCGCCACTTCCGATCGTCACCGAACCGCGGCGTCTTCGCGCCGAGGATGCCGTCACGGCCTGCATCCCCGTTCGAGACGTGGATCCCGGTGAGCTCGTTGTCGCCTTCGTTCTTGCCGTAGCCGGCGAACGCCGAGTCGAGGGTCGCGGCGAAGTCGCGGCCCTGGGCCAGGAAGCGAATCGGCTGCGCAGACGAGTAGTCCGTAACGACATTCCACTCGTACCCGGAGTCGAGCGCCTTGCGCTGGGTGTGGAGCGTGTCACCGGCATCCTCGACGGCCAGGAGCTCGTCGTCTGACACGAACTGGATGTTGTCCAGGCCCGTGTGAACGACGTCGCCCTTGTAGAAGACCGAGAGCTTGCCGGTGTCCGCCGACGGGCTGGCCTGAACGAGCTTGAAGAGGCTCCCCCAGCCGCCGGCCGTCGGGTTCTCCGTGCTCGTCGCGTTCGTGTCGCCGGTCTCGGTGAAGTAGAACTCGCCGACTTCGTGCCCGGACGGAAGACGCCGTTCTCGGGCCGCTTGAAGGGCGTCGCATGAGCGGCCTTCGCAAGCGGGTTCGCGATGTACGGCGCCTTGCCGTCCATCGCCGTGTCGTGGATCGTGAGCCACCGCGTCGAGAACGTCTTTCCGTAGGAGTGGAGCGCGACCTGGTCGGGCGAAGCCGGCGTTGCCGTCATCTGCGGTAGCGCTGGGTTGTCGGCGCTCGGCAGATCGTTCTCGTAGCCGTAGTGGGTGACGATCCCCTGCGGATTCTCGAGCCGAACCGAGCCCTCTGCGGCGATCTGGTCGCGTTGCTCGCGCGAGAGCACCGAGGCCGGCGCGTAGCCGGCCGCCTTGACGTTCGCCGACGAGACGTCGCTGAATGCCGGGCCGTCCGATGACGCGACGCCGGCAGCGACTGCTGCCGCTGCTGCACCCGCTGCGAGCAGCGGAACAATGATCCTGCGTTGCACTGAGTTCCTCCCCATTCGATTCGATACGTGACTTCCAGGGGATGACTCTCACGGTCGTCGCCCCGCGCGTGGGTAACGAGGTCGTGACGGTGCGGTGACGACTCGGTCGCGCTACTTCGGTTCAGCCTCGAGCTTGTAGCCGACGCCGAAGCGGGTCTGGATGAACGAGTGCTTCGTCGCGGGTCGGTCGATCTTCTGACGCAACCGCCGAACGAAAACGTCCACCGTACGATCGCGGTGCGTCTCGCGCCTTCCCCACACCTTCTGCAGCAACTCATCGCGCGTGACGACCCGGCCGCGGTCGAGGGCAAGGGTGTAGAGAAGCCTGAACTCGGTCGGCGTCAGCGCTGCGCTCTTCCCGTCGACGAACGCCTGCACCTCGCGCGGGTCGATGCGCAGCTCCTCGATCTCGATCGCATCGCCACGCTGCTCTTCGGCCGGGCGCACCCCACGGCGCGCCGCAGCCCCGACACGCGCGACGAGCTCACGCATCGAGAACGGTTTGACGAGGTAATCGTCCGCGCCGATCTCGAGTGCGTGCACCCGGTCGTGCTCGGTGCCGCGCGCGGAGACGACGACGATCGGCGTGCCGATCCCCTCGGCACGCGCGGTCTCGATCAGCTTCCAACCGTCTAGCTCGGGGAGCATCAGGTCGAGCACGCAGACGTCCGGATTCTCGTAGCGCAAGCGTGCGAGGCCCAGCTCACCACGGCCGACGACAACGGGATCGAACCCCGCGGCGGAGAGATGCCGCGCCATGCCGTCTGCGATCACGTTGTCGTCTTCGACGATCAGGACGCGGGTCACGCCCCTACGATAGACCCGAGCACGGTTCCCTCCGGTTTCGGACTGGTGACGATCTGGTGACGAGTGAACACGAGACCTACGACCGCAGCTTCGACGAGTTGCGTACCGGCTTCACGGCAGCCGTCTCGCACGAGCTGCGAACACCGCTGGCGCGCATCCTCGTGCTCCTCGAGTCTGCGGATCTCCCGGGTGCGGATGTCCACGCGCTGATCGCACAAGCCCGTGACGAGGTCGAGAATGCGGGAGCGCTGATCGACGAGATCCTCTTCCTCTCCGAGCTCGAGAGCGGTCGAGAGGTCGTGGCACTGGGTCGGACGCGCGCGCTGCCGGTACTGAAGAACGTGATCGAGGATCTGGACGACAGCGCCGCACGCGCCGGTGTCCAGCTGGCCGTGGAGGGAGACGACGTCGAGCTTCCCCTCCGACCGCGTATGTTGCGAATCCTCACGGTCAACCTTGTGGAGAACGCGATCCGGTACGCAGGACACGGGGCTCGCTGCACTCTCTCGGTGCGCCGCGCGGGCGAGCTCGGCATCCTCACCGTCGCCGACGACGGAGCCGGCGTGGATGCCGAGACGCTCGAGCGCCTGTTCGAACGGTTCTACCGCGGCGACGCAGCGCGCACGTCGCGTGGCACCGGCCTCGGGCTCGCGATCGTCAAGCATCTCGTGGCTGCGGCAGGCGGCGAGGTCGAAGCCGACGGCTCGCGGGGCCACGGTCTACGCATCCGTGCGACGTTCCCTCTCTGAACGCCGCACGGATGCATGTTGCCGCTATTGATGGATCGTCTTCAAGGTCTTCTCGGACGCTGCCAGCACCTTCGTCGGCAGCGGCGCGAAGAGCAGCTTCGACGTGTACTGCGACTTCTGAC
>JACDGR010000267.1 GCA_013821525.1 Actinomycetota bacterium | reverse complement strand
GGAGAGCACTGTGAAGTCGCGCGCAAAGTCGGCGATCAGCTCGAGCTTGCGCTCGCGTGGGATGTCGACCGTGCCGTCGGAGATCTCGACGTGGGTCAAGCCGAGCTCGGTCAGCCAGCGCTTGTACTCCTCGAGCTTGTCCTTCGCGTAGACGGCTTCGAAGAGCGTCCCGCCGAAGACGACGGGCTTGTCGCGCAGGACTTGCAGCTTCCGCTCCAGGTTCTGGGTCACGAATGACGTGCCCCAGCCGAGCTTGACGATCGAGATGTGGTCACCCGCGACCTCGAGCACGTCCTCCCACCCACGCGGGCCGAGGCCCTTGTCGATCACATGGGTCAATCCGTGGTGCTCGACGAGGTCGAGGCTAAAGCTTGGCAAGAATCTCCTCCAGTTTCGCGTTCGCGCGGGTCTGTACATCGTGGTAGAGCGAGTTGCCGTGCGCGTCGATCCCGACGGTCAGTGAGCCGAAGTCCTTGACACGGAACTTCCAGAAGCACTCCGGCATCAACTCTTCCCACATCACCTCTTCAATCTCCTCGATCTGGGTCGTCTCGAGCGCGGCAGCCCCGCCGACGATCGCGAAGTAGACCATTCCGAGGCTCGCCATCGACTCGATGACGCTGTCGGGAAAGCCACCTTTGCCGCAAATCGCTCGCACGCCATATTGGGCGCCGAGCGGCTCCGTGAACCTGGCCATGCGGGCGCTCGTCGTCGTGCCGATGCAGATCTTCTCGTAGCACCCGTTGTCGAGCTTGCGCACGTTCGGCGCGGTGTGCAGCAGGAACGCGCCGTTCAGATCGAGCGGCGGTTCGACACCCTCGTCGAAGATGCGCATCTGCGTGCGGTCGCGGATCCCGATGATGTGACCCTGCACCGTCACCTCGTCGCCGGCGCGCAGCTGCAGGATCTCCTGTGAGTCCGTGATCGGGAACGTGATCGTGTGGCTCGCCATCAGAACTCCCGATCGAAGGCAGTGTCGCCGGTCGAGGAGATGTGGACGGAGGCGCGACGGGCGGCCCAGCACTGGTAGTTGACAGCGACCGGATTGAGCGTCATATGCGTGTCCGCATGCTCGATGTGGCACTGCAGAACCGTGACGTCTCCGCCGAGGCCCATCGGGCCGATTCCCGTCTCGTTCAGCAAGCCGTACAGCTCCTCCTCGAGCTCGGCGACGAGCGGGTCGGCGTTGCGCGTACCGACCGGGCTTCGCGAGGTACATCGCATAGTCGGCGGTGCCACCGATGCCGACACCGACGATTCCCGGCGGGCACGGCTTGCCGCCGGCGCCGACGATCGCTTCGAGGACGAACCGCTTGATCCCTTTCACGCCGTCCGCAGGGACGCACATCTTCAGGAAGCTCATGTTCTCCGAGCCGGAGCCCTTCGGGACGCACTTGACGTCAAGGCCGTCCCAGCCCTCGACGAACTCCCAGTGCACGATCGGTAGCCGATGGCCGATGTTCGGGCCGGTGTTCTCGCGCGTGATCGTGTGCACCGCGTTCGAGCGCAGAGAGTGCTCGATCGTTGCGCGCGCGGTGCCGTTACGCAGCGACTCGTAGATGCGCGCGGGATGCAGAGGGAAGTGCTCGCCCACGCGGCATGTGTAGACGGCGATCCCGGTGTCCTGGCAGACGAGGTTGCCGTCGCGGTCGGCGATCTCGACGTTCCGGTGAATCGTCTCGAGCACGCGCTTGCCCGGAACCGACGTCTCACGCAGTCGGGCGGCGGTGAGCGCGTCGCGCAGATCCTGCGGGATGTCCTTGAGCGACCAGACGTAGAGGTGCGCGGCTGCGTCTTCGACGACACCCGACAGATCAGTCGCGACAGTGCTCATGCGCTCGCCTGCTCTCTGGCGGCTTTACCGGCCCTGCGACCGAACACGACACACTCGAGCAGCGAGTTTCCCATCATCCGGTTACGCCCGTGCGCGCCACCTGCAATCTCGCCGCACGCATAGACACCATCGAGCGTGGTGCGCGCGTCGGTGTCGATCACCAGGCCACCGTTCTGGTAGTGCAGGACGGGATAGGTGAGGATCTGCTGGCGCAAGGGATCGATGCCCGCACCGCGATAGCGGCGGAGCATGTAGGGCAGCGAGACCTCCGCGTCGGCCTCGCTGATGCGTGTCGTATCGAGGCAGACAGCGGGGCGACCGTCAGGTGTCGTGACACCGCGGCCCGCTTCGACCTCGTCGAAGATCGCCTGGCTGACGATGTCGCGTGGGCCGAGGGAGTCCGTAAACTCCTCGCCGTGGGCGTTCAGCAGCACGGCCCCGTAGGCGCGAGTCGTCTCGGGAATCGAGTAGCCCTGCATGTTCGGCGGCCACGCGCCGCCGTTCGGGTGGTATTGCAACGCATCGAGATCGCGCGCCTCGGCGCCCAGGTCGAGCGCGAGCGTCGTCACCTCGCCGGTTGCGTTCGGATGGTTCGTCGAGAGCTCGTTGCGACGCTCTGCCTCGGCGTAGCATCGACCGCCCGCGGCGAGGACGACCGTGGCCGCCTCCACTTGCCGCTCGCCGACGCGCGCGCGCCAGTGCCCGTTCACCTGCGTCAGCTCGTGCAGCGGAGCGTTCGTCAGGCTCGTGCCCGAGCTCGCTTCCCACGCTTCGCGCAGGGCCTTGGTGATCGCGTGGCCCGTGCGGTCACCGACCTGGAGCAGACGCTTCGCGCTCGCCCCTCCGCAGCGGGCGAGCCGATAGCTGCCGTCCTCCTCGCGTGTGAACTCCACGCCTAGCTCCTCGAGCCAGTGGATCGCACCTGGGCCGTCGCCGGTCAGCGCCTCGGCGAGTCGCCTGTCTGCGGTCTCGTGCGAAGAGCGCCAGACGTCCTCGGCGTGCTGCTCCGGCGAGTCGCCGGCACCAAAGGAGGCCTGGATCCCGCCCTGGGCCTTCGATGAGTTGTTCGCCTGCAAGCTGCCCTTGGTCGCGAGCGCAACGCGCCCGCCCGCGCCCTCGGCAGAGACCGCCGCGGCAAGGCCGGAGGCGCCGCTTCCGATCACGAGCACATCAAAAGCTGGGGCCGCTGGTACCACCACATGAATATACCTGAGATTAGAAGAACTTATATATTGTTCACTGCTGTGGTGGGAAAGCTGACTGCTCTTCGACACCTGCCGCTCGGTGTCAGCGATCGACACGCGCGGGCTGTTGGCAGCTAGTCGACCGGAACCGTGCTCACCAGATCTCCGCGTACAACGCGGCGATCTCCTCAGGCGTTGCAGGACGCGGGTTTGCGCGGTTTCCGGCCCGTTTCGAGGCAGTGGCTGCCACGTCTGAAAGCTCATCCTCAGGAATGGAATAGTCGCGCAGGCACCCGAAGCCGCCGAGCTCCGCGAGTGCGCGAGCGCCCTGGATCGGCTCGGCGCCGATCGCCGTCCCGAAGCGTTCGACCGCCCCGGGGACGACCGCTCGGTTGAACGCGAGTGCCGGCGGCAGGCAGAGCGCGTTCATCGCGCCGTGCGAGACCCCGTAGGTGCCGCCGAGCGCCTGCGCCATCGCGTGGCCGAGGGCGAGACCGGCGAGCGCGAGCGCATGACCGGCGTGCATCGCGCCACGAAGGAGCTCCTCGCGCGCCGCACGATCGCGGCCGTCGGCGAGGACGAGCGGGAGCGAGCGGGCGATCAGCGGCGCTCCGGCGAGTGCCTGCGCGTCTCCTTCAGGGTTGTGGCCGTTGACATAGAGCGCTTCGGCGCAATGGGCCAGGGCGTTCAGGGCGGTGCCGGCACTCTCGGCGGGCGGCAGGTCAAGCGTCAGGTCGACGTCGTAGACGAGACCGACAGGGTGCGCATCCGCACCCCCACCCAGCATCCGCCGATCTGGCGTGCGAATGCCGTAGAAGGTCGTCCACTCGGCGCCCGAGTAGGTGGTCGGCACGTGCACGACCGGCAGGCCGCTCTGTGCGGAGGCGTACTTGCCCGTATCGATCGCGGAGCCGCCGCCGATTGCGAGCACTCCGTCGGCGTCGGCGGGGACCTCAAAGCGCGCGGAGGGCACCTCCGTCCAGAGGCCGGCGTGGTCGGGTAGATCGAGCTGACTCCACCGTTTGCTCGCGATCACGACCGGGCGCCGAATGCCTGCCGCCGCGAGCACATCCCCGAGCTCAGCGTACGACCAGCGGACGATCACGTCAGGTGTTCGCGCGCGAACACGACGAACCCACGCGCGGCGCGCGTCTCGGCACGGCCTGCGGCGCGCACGAGGTAGATCTCGCGCTCCAGCGTCAGGCCGCTGACGCGAGCCTCGACGAGCGTGCCCGCGGCGAGATCGTTCTCGACCGACGAGCGGGAGATGAACGTGACGCCGTAGCCGCCACGCACCGCACTCGTAACCGACTCCTGCAGCCCGAGCTCGAGCCGCACGTCGAGGTCGCGCAACGGCCGCCCGGCGCGCGCGAGCTCGTCGTCGATCATCTGTCGGACGCCAGCGCCGTCCTGCATCACGATCAGCGTCTCGCCCTGCAGATCGTCGAGCGTGATCGTGCGGCCCGCGAAAGCGTGGCCCGGCGGGCACGCGAGGACGACGGTGTCGTGGAAGAACGGCTCGTACTCGACACCGCGGTGCCGTGGTGCGGCGCCGACGACACCGAGCTGGAGACTTCGGTCGGCGACCCGGTCGACCACCGTCTGTGTGTCGAAGACGCTCAGCGCGACGTGGATCTGCGGGTGGGCGTCGGCGAACTGGCACAGAAGCTGGGCGAGCACGACACCGCCCGGCCCGGTCGAAGCCCCGATCTCGAAGGTGCCCGCAAGCTCGCCCGTCGCCTCTTCGGAGATATCGGAGACCAGCTCGTCCTCGAGCTGGAGCAGCCGCTGGGCGCCGCGATAGAGGCGCAGCCCTGCCTCGGTCGGCTCGACCCGCCGGCCGGAGCGGTCGAGGAGCTGCGTCCCGAGTCGCTTCTCGAGCGAGCGGACCTGCAACGAGACCGCCGGCTGGGTGACCCCGAGGCGCTCGGCCGCCTGCGAGAAGGACTTCCGCTCGACGACCTCACAGAATGCTTGCAGCTGCCGCGTGTCCATAACAGATGCTTATGGTAGCGGTGGCCCGGCGGGATGGCGCAGGCCAAACCCTTGAACCTGCGGGGTTAGGCCTGCCGGAGCTCGAGGCGGTTGCCGAAGGGATCCGCCACGTGCGCGCGCTCGATGCCGGGGATCGCGTCGTCCTGGGT
>JACDGR010000266.1 GCA_013821525.1 Actinomycetota bacterium | reverse complement strand
TGGTCGACGACGCGCCACGTCAACCGCGCGCCCGACGGTACGGGCCGCGGCGCACAGGCGGTCAGGTCGTAGGGGCCGTTGACGCTCTCCCAGGCCGAGGCCGAGTGCGTGCAGGCCTTGAACTGATCCGAGCCCTTGGTGGTGTGCGCGCAGTCGGCCGCCTGGCCCGCGGGCGTCGCATCGGTCGAAATGTAGAGGTCGGCCTCCGACTCCCCGCGATTGCTGGTCGGCGAGGGGCCGCCGGGATGACGCTGCACCCATGCAGCGCGGAACGGGTGGAACTCCGTCTTCTCGCCGCTCGGCTGGAAGTGATCGCAGTCCCACACCCACGAGCCGAGCGCGTCGATTCGGTCGCCGGCCTGAGGTCGCGCCCACGCCGGGTAGTACGCGCCCTCACGCTCCATGTGAATCGTGCCGCTCTCGGACGTGCCGTCGCGCGAGGTGCCGGTGAGAAAATCGTCGGGCCGGTCGACGCGCACGTCGATGTTCGTGTCGAAGGAGTGATGCGTGATCGGGTCGTCGGAGGTGGCGATCCGCGAGGCGAGCAACCCCTCTGATTGCGAGTGCACCGTTCCTGCGACCCACTGCGGTGCCGGGGGCGGGCCACTCGCAGGGAAGTCACGGTCGTTGACGTACGACCAGTTCGGGGCGAACCCGGTGTAGATCTTCGTCGTGTCCCGCTGGCAGCCGTCGGCGATCGCCTGCACGTTCGGGTCGGGCTTGACACCGGCGAGCCGCCACGCAGTCGCTCCGAGCGCGAGCACCAGGAGAACGAGAACGGTCACGGGGCGAGTCACGCCGTGATTATCACCGGGGTTCCGGCCAGGGCTGCCGAGAACACCTTGCGCAACGTCGCGTTCGGCAGTCGGATGCAACCGTTCGACACCGCGTGCCCGATCGACGCCGGGTCATCCGTGCCGTGAATCGCGATCGGCCCACCTTGCGTCCACCCGGTCAGCACGTTCGAGTACGCGGAGACTCCGATCGCTGCCGGGCCGAACGGGCCCGCCGGGTCGTCGGGGATCAGACGCTGGTTGACGTAGTAGCGGCCCGTCGGTGTCGGCGTCGCAGATGACCCGACCGCAACGGCCGCGGTGAGCGTCACCTGGCCGCGCTCGAACAACCTCAGGCGACGCTCGGATACGTCGACGACGATGCGCGCCGAAACCGGCTGTACCTGGAGCGACGCGGCGCTGACGTAGCCGATGGCGCCGTTCGGCCTGATGGGTAACTCGACGCGGTACCAGCGAGCCGCACAATCCCCGTCGACGACCTCGCCGGTCACACCGAAGACCGTCGGGTAGTCGTTGACGTTCTTGGCGCCGAACCGGGCGAGCTCCGAGCCGTCCGGTCGCCGGAGTGCGCGCGCACCGTGCGGGGCGAGACCTGCATACGAGACACGCCGTCCGCCGAGCGCACGCAGCTCGCCGGAGGTGCAGCGGGGAGTGGTCGCGGTGACGACCGCCGGCGCGGTCGTCGTCGGGGAAACAGCAGAGCGCTTCGTGTGCCCACCACAGCCCGCCGTCAGCGCGCAGAGGACGACCAGCGGTGCGATCAGGCGCTTCATGGGTCAAACCGTGCCACAAGCCCGCGCCGGTCGCGGGCATACCCTTGCTCAGAGATGATCGTCGCGCACCTCGATCTGGACGCCTTCTTCGCTGCGGTCGAGGAGCTCGAGAACCCGACGCTGCGGACGGTGCCGCTGATCGTCGGCGGCGACCCGCACGGCCGCGGCGTCGTCGCAACGTGCAACTACGTCGCCCGCGGCTTCGGGATTCACTCGGCCATGTCGTGCGCGGAGGCGCTGCGCCGCTGCCCGGCCGCGACGTTCGTCCGCCCGCGGCACTCCCTCTACCGCGACTACTCGCGCGAGGTCTGGGCGACGATCCGCGAGATCGTGCCCACCGTCGAGCAGGCCGGGATCGACGAGGGCTACCTCGATCTGGAGGAGGTGGCGCCGGTCTTCGACGATGCCCGCGCCGTCGCCGAGGCGGTGCGAGCGGTCGTCCGGTCGAGGACGCGCCTCTCGTGCTCACTCGGGGTCGCGACGTCGAAGGTCGTTGCGAAGGTCGCATCCGATCGACGCAAGCCGGGTGGCCTGACCGCGGTCCGGCCAGGACGCGAGGCAGCCTTTCTCGCGCCGTTCCCGATCCGCCTGCTCCCCGGGGTCGGCCCGCGCGCAGAGGAGCGCCTCCACGCCGCCGGCGTGAAGACGATCGGCCAGCTCGCAGCGCTGGGCGACGACGAGCTGCGCGCCCACTTCCGCGGCATCGTTGGCGGCCAGCTGCGCAACCGCGCGCGCGGCATCGACCCGCGCCGTCTGGAGGTCTCGACCGAGCGCATCTCGATCTCACATGAGGAGACGTTCGCGCAGGACATCGCGGACCCGGAGCGCCTGCACGACGAACTGCGGAGGCAGTCGGAGCGGATCGGAGAGCACCTGCGTGGCCGAGGTCAGGTGGCACGGACCGTGACGACGAAGCTGCGGTATCCCGATTTCGCGATCAGGACGCGTTCGAGCTCGCTGCCCGTCGGCACCGACGACGCAACGCGCATCGGCGAGCTGGCGTGCGGCTTGCTCGACCGCGCGCTGCGCGATCGCCCGGGCCCCTTGCGTCTCGTGGGAGTCGGCGTCTCCGGGCTCGCGGATCACGTACAACTTTCTCTACCCGCTGTCGTCTGAACTGACGACAGGCCAGAAGGTAGCGACAAGGTGTTACACACCGTTCACCCTTTCGAGGCACACACCGACCGATCCAAATCCTCTGTTGAGGCGAAAGATGACCATGCGGCATCCCACACAGATCCATGAGCATGTGACCAAGCGTGTCCACGTGCTGCTTCAGAAGGCAGGCGTCCCGTACGAGATCGAGCAGCAGGTGTGCGAGGCCTGCGCCCGGGTGCTCGACGAGAAGCCGGTCAAGCGCGCCGCGGCCTAGGCCCGGATCACTTCGCGCACGCCTTCGGAAGCTGCAGACCGGCATCGCCGGTCATGTAAGCCTTCCCTCCTCCAGCAGACCGGCAACCGCGGCGAGCACAGGCCCGGCCGTTGCCTGCACGACGAGCGACGCGCGATCGTCGTAGGGGGTCGGGTCGCGATTCAGAATCGCAATGACGCCGCCCTCGACGAGCGTCTCCCCCGGCAGGCCCGCCACCGGCCACACCTCGAGTGATGACCCGACGACGAGCAGCAGCGCAGCCGAGCGCACGAGCGCACTCGCACGCTCGATGGTGCGCGCTGGCAGGAGCTCACCGAACATCACGACATCGGGCTTGAGGACGGCGCCGCAGCCGGCGCACACCGGCAACGGGAGCAGGGTGGCGACGCGCTCGCGGGACTCGGTACGGGCGCATGTCGGGCAGCTCGCAGAGGAGATCGAGCCGTGCACCTCGACCACCTCGCGCGAGCCCGCCTGCTGATGCAAGCCGTCCACGTTTTGAGTGACCACCGCCTCGAGCAGACCACGTCGCTCGAGAGCTGCGAGCGCGAGGTGACCGTCGTTCGGCCGAGCCTCCGCGAGCACACCGAGCCGTCGGCCGTAGAACTCCCAGACACGCGCGGGATCCCGTCGAAAGCCCTCGATCGAGGCGACCTCGTACGGGTCGTACTGCGCCCAGATGCCCGACGCGCTCCGGAAGTCCGGGATCCCGCTCTCGGTCGAGACGCCGGCCCCTGTGAGGGCGACGCACGGTTGGTTGTCGCGGATCAGTTCTGCAAGCATCACGGCCTCATGCACGACTTCAGTTTCTCAACAGCGGTCCGCGTGCGGTTCGCGGAGACCGACGCACAGGGGATCGCTCACAACTCGAACTACCTGATCTGGTTCGAGGTGGCACGCGTCGAGTATCTCGAGCAGCATGCGGGTGGCTACCAGCATCTACGCGACCTCGGGCTAGAGGCGCTCGTGCTCGAGACGCACATCCGCTACCTACGGCCGGCGCGATTCGACGAGCGGCTGCAGGTGCACGCGCGGTGCGTCGACGTCCGCGGCGCACGCTTTCGCTACGAGTACGCGATCGAGCGTGGCGGTGAGCTGCTGGCGGACGGCTGGACGTCCCATGCGACCGTCGATGCCGTGACCTTCGCACCCACCCGGGTACCCGACTGGCTGATCGCGGCGATCGCTAGTGCGGAGCAGTCGGAGCCTGCTCCGCCGTCGTCGTCACCGTCGTCGTGACGGCCGGTTTCGGCTTCGTCTTCGCTTTCGGCGGGCCGACGCGGATGATCTCCGGCTCGGAGCGATAGCTCGAGTACCAGGTCGCGTCCGACAGCAGCCTCCCCGTCGACGAATAGACCTTGCGCTCCACGGAGGTGGCCTGGGACGGGACCCCGGAGTCGTCGATCACGGTGCTGCCCGGCTCGAGGGTTGCGTCGACCGTCTTCTCGACCGGAGGAGGCGATTGGACGCGCAGTGGCGCAGTCACCGTCTCGACGCGCCTGTGTTGCGGAGCGCCGTAGAGACCGACCGTCAGCGAATACGAGCCCACGAAGGTGCGCAGGAGCAGCCAATGGTCGGTGTCGTTGACGAACCTCAGATCCGTGTCCGGGTAGTTGACCGTCGCATCCCGCCCGAGCGGGTAATGCGAGATGTAGAGCGCATGGTTCGTGCGAGCCGTGATCGGGAGCCCCGCTTCGTAGGCGGCGTTGAAGACCGTCGTCGAGACCTGGCAGACACCGCCGCCGAGACCCGTCTGCACCTCGCCGTTGATGATCACCGGAGCCTCGAGGAATCCTTTGGCCGCACTGCGCTCACCGGTCGCGCCGTTGAACGAGAAGGTCGCACCGGGTGCGATCAGCTTGCCGTCGACGAGGTGGGCGACGAGCTGGACGTTGTGAATGCGATTGGGGTCGCCGCCGTAGACCGTCTCGTAGGTGCCGACCGTGCCCGTGATGCCCATCGCCTCTGCCGCCGCAGTCGAGCGCTGCGGCCGCTCTGTCGCGAGCACGAGCGTCGCAACGCGATCGGTCGAGCGTTGGGCCGCAGCGAGCACGCGGGCCGCGGAGCGCGGGATGTCGACGGAAAGACCGGCAAGCGCAGGAGTGACGCGAACCGACCCGTGTGCATCGATCGCGAACCCCGCGTCCTTCGGCTTGCGGTTGATCGCGCGCGCGAGCCGCTGGAAATAGGCATTCGCCGGCGCGCCGGCGAACGAGATCGACGC
>JACDGR010000265.1 GCA_013821525.1 Actinomycetota bacterium | reverse complement strand
CCTTCAGGGTCGGGCGGACGACATCCCTGTCACCAAGCAGGACGCTCGCGGGCGCTGCGCCTGCCGAGCAGAGCGCGAGCACGAATCCGGCCGCGACCGACGCCGACGCGAGTCTCGGGACGATGCGCACGCTCTCATGGTTGCGGGAATCTGCAGACTTCGCCAGGCTGAACCGCTGGTCACCCCGACGGGTGGGCGGATTCACCCCATCGGAGCCATGGCCCGCCGATTGGACACGAACACACGTTCGCTCTAGAGTCTTCGCCATGCAGCTACGGTTGGACGCCGCGGACCGGCTGGTCGAGCTCGTCGAGGAGCGCCGCGGGCCGGTGTCGGTCGACGAGGCGGCACGCAAGGTCCTGAAGCTCGGCACCGCAGTGCCGGTGGGCCTCGCGCGATCGCTGCTCTCCGAGGCGGTCGAGGATGACGCCCGCCTCCGTTTTGCCGGCGACCTCGTCGCCCTGACGGGCGCTCCCGGCGAGGGCCTGCTGCTCGAAGAAGCGACCTTCGTCGTCTTCGACCTCGAGACGACGGGCCTGCGTCCGGGCACAGCGCGTCCCTGCGAGTTCGGCGCTGTCCGGGTGACCCGCCTCGAGTTGGCCGAGCGGTTCGAGACGCTGGCGAATCCCGGTGCCCGTCTCCAGCCGGCGGTCGCGGCCCTGACAGGCCTGCGTGACGAGCAGCTGCGGCGCGCGCCGCCGGTCGCCGCAGCGGTGCGTCGGTTTCTCCAGTTCGCGGGCGACGCGGTGCTCGTCGCGCACAACGCGCGCTTCGACATGGCGTTCCTCGACAACGAGACGATGCGCCTGACCGGTCGCCGCACCTCGGCGACGGTCGTCGACACGGTCGGTCTCGCGCGCAAGCTGCTCGGCAGGCAACCCGCCAACCTTGGAGCGCTGGCATACCGCTTCGTCACCGACGCGAAGCCATGCCATCGGGCGCTGCCCGACGCGGAGGCGACGGCCGAGATCCTCGTCTGCCTGATCGGCATGGCGCAGGAACGGGGCGCCCGAACGGTTGCCGACCTCGTCGAGCTCTCAGCGACGCGGCCGCGCCGGGTGCACCGCAAGCGGCACCTCGCCTTCGGTGCGCCGCAACGGCCCGGTGTCTACCTCTTCCGCGACGCGCACGATCAGGTGCTCTATGTCGGCAAGGCACGCGACCTCCGTGCGCGGCTTCGTTCGTACTTCCGTTCCGACAAGCAGCGCCCGGCGGTCGAGAGCGCGCTCGGCGCCGTCGAGCGGATCGAGTGGCGCGTCCTCGGCTCGGAGCTCGAGGCGTCGATCGAGGAGCTACGACTGATCCGCGAGCTCCGTCCACCCGCGAACGCACGCTCGGCTCGCCCTGACCGGTACCTCTATCTGCGTCGTCGCGGTGACGGCGTCGTGTGCTCCGCCAAACCAACGGACCTCGGGCCGATCAAGAGTCGCCGCCGCGCACAACTTGCCGCACGCGCCCTACAAGGGCTCGAGTGGGAGGCGGTCGACGATGCGTTGCCCTCGCTGCGCGCCAAGCTGAAGCGGCTGGCGCACGACCTCCGTTTCGAAGACGCAGCACGACTACGTGACCGCATCGAGGCACTCGAAGGCGTCGCGCGGGAGATCGCGCGCGCCCAGCGTCTGCGGCAGATCGGCGTGTGCGTGGTCGCGCCCGGCGAGCGGGAGGGGACGCGACGCGGGTTCTTCGTCGCGAAGGGGCAGCTCGTCTGTATCCGTCCCTACCACGGCCCGCACGGCCTCGAGTGGCAAGCGGGTCTAGCCGCGGTCGCACGTGCCGAGCCGACGCTCGACCCGGCCGCGGCCGACGAGTTGCTGGTGATCGCCGGCTTCCTCCGGCGCCCGCCGCCCGAGGTCGAGGTGGTACCACTCGTAGACTCCACGGGATGGAAGCGCTCCGCGAACAAGCTGTCGGAGAGGGCTGGCGCAAGCTCGTCGCAGACGGCGTAACCGCCACGCCGGTCGTGCTGAAGCGCGGCTCCGTGGTGAAGCTCGTCGACGGCCCGCGCACCGAGACGATCCCGCGCGAGGAGTGGCCCGCACGCCTCGACGCACTTCTCGAGAACGCGCGCAACGTGCACCTACTCGCGCCCGACGGCGACGTGCACGCCCGCCGCTCGAAGAAGGGAAAGTGGCTCGTCTCGCGCGGCAAGGCGTCATCGTCGGCCCCGATCGCGGCCGCGCACGACCGCACACCGCAGCGGGCATTGCCGCAGGCGCATCCCCTCTTTGCCGCGACGCACATCTCGCACGACAAGGAACGTCAGGTGCAGCACTACATCGAGTTGCTGCGGCCGCTGCCGATCTGGGGCCGCGAGCGGATCAGCGTCGTTGATGCCGGCTGCGGCAAGGCGTACATGAGCCTTGCCCTCGTTGCATACGGCCGTGAGGTCGGCACGCGCGTCGAGCTCGTCGGGCTCGATGCGAACGCGCAGGTGATCGAGATCATGCGCGGCATCGCAAACGAGCTCGGATACGACGAAGCTCGCTTCGAGGCGACGACGATCGACGACTACGAGAGCGACACGCCGATCGATCTGCTCGTCTCCCTGCACGCGTGCGACACGGCAACCGACGATGCGATCGCAGCGGGCGTCCGTCTGCAGGCCGAGGCGATCGTCGTTGCGCCGTGCTGTCATCACGAGCTTGCGGCGCAGATCGCGTCGAACGAGAAGGACGGCCTGCTCCGGCACGGTCTGCTGCTCGGGCGTCAGGCCGACCTGGTCACCGACGCGCTCCGCGCCGCCGCTCTCGAGACGCTCGGCTACCGCGTGGACGTGATCGAGTTCGTCTCCGCCGAGCACACGGCGAAGAACCTGATGCTTCGTGCCGTGCGTGCGCCCAGCGCGACACGGGCCGCGCGCGCGAGGCGCGAGTACGACGAGTTGCGCGACCGCTGGGGCGTCCGCCCCGCAATCGAACGGGCTCTCGCCGTCTCCCACGGTCGCTGAGCACCTCTCCTCGTAGGCCTCGCGGCTGGAGACAATGGGCCGACTCACCCTCACGTCGGGCGGGTTTTGTCCGATACAACTCATACATGGACGAGACACCGCAGATGCTGCGCCGCGGTGATGCCGCCCTGGCGCTGCCTCGCCTCGGCGGGATGGCGCGTCCAAACGGCGTCGTGATCGTCAGCGAGCACTTCTGGGCCTTCGCCGGCACGGACGGGTCACTGCGCGAGGGCACGATGCCGAAGCCGCCGGAGATTGTCCATAGCCTGCCGCTCGCCCGAGGGCTCGTACGACTGGGCGCCTCGCTCTCGCCGATGTTCAAGCGGAGCGGCGTCGCACCGCCGAAGGAGCGTCTCCTGATCCTCTTCGCCATCCTCGCGCCGATCGGCTTCGCGTTCCTGCCCTCGCCGTGGTCGACGATCGGCGGCGTCTCGATCTCGCTGCTCCTGCTCTTTACGATCCTCCGCGGCCGCGCCTTGCACCTGCACGGTGCGGAGCATCGTGCGATTGCTGCCGCCGAGGAGCGCCGGCTCGCGTCGACCTGGCAGGGAACGGCCAAGCCCTCTCGCTTCTCACCGCGCTGTGGCACCAACTTCGCCGCGCTGGCGCTGCCGGTCACCTTCTTCGCAGACCGCGTGCTCCCGATCATGCCGGCGTTCTGGTCGCCGCTCGTCGTGCTCGTCTTATCGCTCGCGCTGACGATGGAGCTGTGGCGCATGGTGCAGAAGTCCTCGAGCAAGCTCTGGCAGGCGTTTCTCGTGCCCGGGCTCGCGCTGCAGCGCCTGACGACCCGCGAGCCCAGGCTCGAGGAGACGCAGGTTGCGCTTCGCGCTGTCGCGGCTGTGCTCGCGCGCGAGCTATCCTGAGGCCCATGCACGAAATCGGGACGATGCGGGTCAAGAGCGGCCTCGCCGAGATGCTCAAGGGCGGCGTGATCATGGACGTCGTCGACGCCGAGCAGGCGAAGATCGCCGAGGAGGCGGGGGCTTGCGCGGTGATGGCGCTCGAGCGCGTCCCGGCCGACATCCGGCGCGACGGCGGCGTTGCTCGCATGTCCGACCCCGACATGATCAAAGGCATCCAGGAGGCGGTTTCCATTCCCGTGATGGCCAAGTGCCGGATCGGCCATTTCGCGGAAGCCCAGATCTTGCAGTCACTCGAGATCGACTACATCGACGAGTCGGAGGTCTTGACGCCTGCAGACCTCGAGCATCACGTCGACAAGTGGCAGTACACCGTGCCGTTCGTCTGCGGCTGCACCAATCTCGGCGAGGCGCTGCGGCGCATCGCAGAAGGCGCCGCGATGATCCGGACGAAGGGCGAGGCCGGGACCGGCGACATCGTCAACGCGGTCACGCACATGCGCTCCGTGTTCGGCGGGATCCGCCGCCTCCAGTCCTTGCGCAGCGAAGAGCTCTTCGCCGAGGCGAAAGAGCTCCGCGCGCCGTACGAGCTCGTCAAGTGGGTCGCCGAAAACGGGCGGCTGCCCGTCGTCACCTTCACCGCCGGCGGGATCGCCACGCCGGCCGACGCGTCGCTGTGCATGCAGCTCGGCGCGGAGGGCGTCTTCGTCGGCTCCGGCATCTTCAAGTCGGGCAATCCCGCCCAGCGTGCACGGGCGATCGTCGAGGCGACGACGCACTACCTCGACGCGGGCGTCCTGGCCCGCGTCTCCGCCGGTCTCGGCGAGGCGATGGTCGGCATCTCGACGCAGTCGCTCGATCCGAGCCAGCTGCTCGAGACGCGCGGCTGGTAGGCCGACCGCGACCAGAACTTTGTGTGGACTCCACACAAAGTTCGGTGCGCCCCTCTCGGAGGCCCGCTAACCGGTCGTGAAGGCGCCGAGGAAGACGAGCACCTGGCCGTTTTGCGGGGCCTTGCCGCCTGAGAGCGGCGACTGCTGCACGATCTTGCCGGCCTGGCTCTTCGAGGTCACGGGGAACTTCACGTAGATCAGGCGCAGGTTGGCGCTGTTCAGCGTCGAGACGGCCTGGCTCAGCGTCTGGCCGATCGTGTTCGGCACGCTGACGTCGGTCTGGGCGTTCGGCCCCTTCGAGACGTTCAGCTGCACGTGCGCGTGGTACGGCACGGTGGTTCCACTCGCCTTGGCCTGCTGGACGATCGTGCCGAGCGGGTCGGTGCCGGGCACGAAGACGACGCTCGCGAGCACGCCGGCCTGATTGAACGCCGTCACTGCAGCCTGCTCGGTCTGACCC